>JAHDHW010000021.1:47074-49593 GCA_020631105.1 Saprospiraceae bacterium
GTCGTGGCGATTGCACAAACCTTCCCGAGTTCATCGGTGCATTAGATGAGGATACCTGGTGTTTTTCAGAATTTGACGGAGGACTCGTATTGACCGATACTGCATTAGCAATAAAACGAATCGTCGATTTACCCGGCTCCGCTAAAGTGCGAAAAGCACTGTTGGTCAAAGATAACGAAGTGACCAAAGTATTAATCGGAACATACAAGGGCTTGTACTCCTGGGACATTAATACTTTGCCTAAACCTTTTCGAGCTCGCTATAAAAACATTTCAACCGATAGTTTAGAGGTGTGGTCAATGTATTATAAAGATGGCTATTTATGGGTTGGAACACGTTTGTCCGGATTGTTAAAAATTAATCTTGAGACCAAAGAGATGACCGTTTTTCAGCATGATCCGGAGTCAGATTCCAGCTTATGTCATGACAAATATCTTTTTGAAATTGAGGAAGATCAAAATGGACATTTATGGATTTGCACCGATAATGGCTTAAGTGTTATAGACCCAGAGGCAAATATTTTCTTACAATACCCGGCACTCGAAAAGCTACAAACATTTGTCATCCATGCGCTTGAAACAGATGACAATGGCAATATGTGGATTGGCACCAGGGACCGCGGATTATTTCGTTTCCACCTGGGCACTCAAGAGCTTAAACAGTTTACTGTCTCTGACGGATTGTCTTATAATGGCGTCAATAAAATATTGTACAAGGATAGTTTTTTATGGCTATCGACTCGTGAAGGTTTATGCCGAATGGAAATTAGTACAGAACAAATTATTGTATTTGATGAACGGAAAGGTTTATGGGATCGCACCTTATACAATAGTCGTCTACAATCCTTAGACAATGATAAGATTATGTTGACTTATCAAAACTCTTGTTATTTTTCTTTATTCACGGATCAGTCCCTTAACGCTGACTTAAACCCTCCGAAGGTTGTGATCAACAACCTCGACGTGTATAATGGCACTACTCAAAAGCGGAACTTCATTTATGGAAAAGACCAAATCAACTTAGGTGCTGATGAAAATTATTTCACCCTTGGATTCCAGGGTTTAGATTTTCTACAGTCCGAAAAAATGCACTATGAATACAAGCTCGAAAACTTTAATGATTATTGGATAGATGCCGGCAACTCAACTACTGCAGTTTTTACTAACCTGCCTGGTGGCGACTATACTTTCAAAGTAAAAGCAATTAATGCTGACGGGCAATTTAGTAAGATAGAACAACTTCGAATTCAAGTCGCTACGCCCTGGTATAAAACCAAATGGTTTTTTGGTTTAGCAGGTCTCGGCCTTCTTTTATTGACCTTTGGAATTTATCGCTATCGAATCCGCCAAATTCGCAAACAGGAAAACTTCAAACAACAACTTGCAGAACTGGAGATGAAAGCACTTCGTTCGCAAATTAATCCACATTTTATTTTCAACTGCCTTAATTCTATTAAGGGTTACATCATTGAAAACAACATTGAAGACGGCACTCAATACGTAGGGCGATTTGCACAGCTTATCAGAATGATTCTAAATCATTCCAAAGAAAAACTCATTCCTTTGTCCCAGGAGATTGAAGCCATTCGTTTATATGTTTGGCTCGAACAAGAACGGCTAAACAATGGCTTTAATGCGGATTTTGAATTTTCATTCGATCATGAAATTTCGTCTTTCTTTATTCCTCCTCTACTCTTTCAACCTTACATTGAAAATGCTATCTGGCATGGGTTGATGCCTTTAAACGAGAAAGGTACACTTCAATTAAAAATTAAAGAAATGGAGCAGCAACTCCACATTCAAATCATTGATAATGGCATTGGTCGTACCGCATCTAACAAACGGAAGCAATCTTCTATTTTTAAGAAAAACTCCCTTGGTCTGGATTTATCCGAAGATCGTTTACGCCAAATCAATCAGCTTTATAATTTACACTCAAGTGTACAAATTGCAGACTATTCACCAAATGAAAAAAACACTGGAACCCTTGTTACAATTTTATTCCCCAAATTAAATCCAAATAAAAATGCTTAGAGCTGTTATAGTAGATGACGAACAGAATGCTGTAAAAACTTTAGAGTGGGAAGTAAATAATCATTGCCCTGACATTGAAGTTGTTGCCAGTTGGAGCAACCCCGTGGAAGCCTTGCAGATGATTCCACAAGTTAATCCTGATATATTGTTTTTAGATATAGAAATGCCACGGCTTAATGGATTTGATTTATTACATAAACTTCCTGCCAATAATTTTGATGTAATTTTCATTACCGCTTATGATGAATATGCAGTCAAAGCGTTTAGGATTAATGCAGTAGATTATTTACTAAAACCAATCATCACCAGTGACTTGGTAGAAGCTATCAAACGAGTAAAAATTAAGCGTAGTCTGGAGGAGAAAACATCGCAAGATAAATCACAACAGTTAGAAAAATTAAGGTTAAGCTTTAATAAAATTTCATTGTCCAGTTCCGAAGGAATAGAATTTGTTTTCCCATACGAGATCATTTATTGCAAGTCTGA
>JAHDHW010000182.1 GCA_020631105.1 Saprospiraceae bacterium
CTTAAGCGTTTGGAAGTGTAGTTATTGAACAAGCCCTTCCTGTGGAACAAAATTGATCTCTTCCAACTGAATTAGGACTTGTCCCTCTTTGGCATCAGGATTTCTGATGACGAAGTATAAATCCTGAACTCCGTTTGTATCTTTTACATCAATCTCAAACTTTGGACGATACAATTCTCTTACCGTACCCCAATTAGGTCGGGGCCCTATTTTCCCACCTTTCTCCCATACATCGCGTAGTGCTCTTAATTTCGCTCTAAGATCAATTTGTAAAGGCATGATTTGATCGGTTGTCCCGACCAGGGTTCCATCCGGCGCACCCAATCTCAGCTCTATTCGGGCGCCGATAGCATTAGATCGACTCGAGGCTTCCGCAGATATACTTATTGCGTTTATCCCGGTAAGATCAATCTGACGAAAAGATAGATAAGCATGATCTGCAATAATATTAAATGAACGATTTGGTGTCGTTAACACTTTTACGCCCTGTGCTTCATCATAAGACTCCGGATCAACTTCGGGATTTCGGAGCGCTATAATTTTTTCAGAGGTAAGGCCCTCCAAGTCATCTGCACCATTATCGGTATAAGCTGCACGTAGTAAGTAGCCTCCTTTTCCGTTGTCTCCACTTGGTACCTGAGTAATATAATCTCCAGATAGAGGCATTTTTTTGGGACTCGTCATCACTTCGTCAAGTCCCATGATATAATCGACCATCAATGCAGCATCTTGTTTGGACAAATCGGGGTGAGCACTCATCGCATGTTCTCCCCAAAGCCCTACACTTCCATTGATAATGCGATCTGCGATCACTGAATGCTCAATAGATTCCTTTTTATACTTTTGAGCTACGGCGAGATAACTGGGGCCAATGGATTTGACATCCACGCGATGACATGAAAGACAATCACTTTTATCAATTAGCATTTTCCCTTTTGAAAAAGTTACCCATTCGTCACTCCCAACATGGTTTTGAGCAATTTCGATGGGATCAAAGCCTTCAGGAGCATAATCAAAGTTAACTGCAATTGCTTCCTGCTGAATTGTATTTGAAGCTAAAGTTCCATCTTCTTTATCTTCGACAATTACCTCATACGAAAGTTTTTGTCCTGGAAAAAAGAAACTCTGATTACCTTGAGACAAATGAATATCAACTTTAGGCGGTTCATTGCCGGCAATTAATTCAAACGATTGGCGGTCGCTGTTACCTGCCTCATCTTCAACTTCTAATGTTACTTTATAAACGCCTTTTTCCGAAAGACTTAAACTCGGATTGGCTTCCTTTATCGTTTTCGAGAATCCATTCTTCGACTCAATATTCCAGGTATAAGTCAACTCATCCTGATCATAATCAAGGGTTCCATCAGACGAAAGGCTTACTTCAAATGGCAGTGCACCTGCTTTACGATTTGCAGTTGCTTTAGCTATAGGATTTCGATTACCACCATTAAATTGTATACGTTTGACCTGTGCATTTTCATTTCCTCTAAACCAGGCAGAACCATACTCCAATACATACAGATCACCATCAGGGCTAAATTGCATATCTATCGCACTTGAAAAATTTTCTAAAGGTAGAAATGGCTCCATCGAAACATAGTCTCCATGATCATCCATACTTACGGCCATAATCCAACCTCGCATAAACTCTACCATTAACCATTTACCTTCATAATAAGGAGGGAAACGTTTGTCTGATCGTTCAAAATCACTCATCCTAAAAACGGGCC
The DNA here is from genome assembly GCA_020631105.1 of Saprospiraceae bacterium. Taxonomy (GTDB): domain Bacteria; phylum Bacteroidota; class Bacteroidia; order Chitinophagales; family Saprospiraceae; genus JAHDHW01. Next base: position 1,731 of record JAHDHW010000182.1, read on the forward strand.
CTCCCGTTGCACTCCTACCGGCGCTCCCCATTAGAGGAAATTCTTCAGAGTAGGAATAAGGGTACCAAATAAAAGCTTTTTCAGGCTTGGGCAAAGTAGTAAGGCCTGTGTTATTGGGCGAATTATTAAGAACATTCTCGACATCAAAGGGATCCCCCAGACTATCTTTCGCAAAGTCATAATCAGTATACGCCTGATTATCTCCTATGAAATAAGGCCACCCAAAAAAGCCTGGCCCTTTCGCCTGATTAAATTCATCAAAGCCCATCGGGCCGGCAGGTGTATCTTCCGAAGCATCCGGCCCCACTTCGCCCCAGTATATAAATCCAGTTTCATTGTCAATTGAAATTCGCCAGGGATTTCGATGTCCCATGGTATAAATCTCCGCACGAGTCTTTGGTGTTCCTTCTGCAAATAGATTTCCTTCAGGTACTGTATATGTACCATCATCTTCAGGATGGATTCTTAAAATTTTCCCCCGGAGGTCATTTGTATTTCCGGCAGTACGCTGATCGTCCGCATTTTCAAAACCCGGGCGCTCATCTAAGTTTGAAGTACCTTGAGGAGGGTTAGCGGTATTATTCCCTGTAGTCAAATACAGATTACCCTGTTGATCAAAGACCATCCCTCCCCCGGTATGACAACAAACCTCTCTCTGAGCAGCATATGATAAGAGTATTTTTTTACTCGATTCGACTAATGCCCCTTCTTTATATTCCCATCTGGCAAGTACATGCTGAGCTTCATCAGGATCAGCGTAGTGCATAAAAACCCAATGGTTCTTTTCGTAGTCAGGATGGGCAATTATCCCCATTAGGCCTTCTTCCGCTTCTCTTGACTCCCCTTCTTTATTTACGTATTTAGTGTTTACAGGCACTTTTCCTACTGGCTTCATCATTCGGGTATCGACGTTGAAAGATTTTACCCCGCCCTTGCGTTCTACGATGAGCATTTCTTCATTATTCAAAAAAGTAAAAGCCATTGGTTCATCTAGTTCTCCGGGAGCACTAAGGATGTTGGTTGTAAATCTATTTTCGTCTGGCTTACTGTAATCCAGTACCTCGTCCGTTTGACAAGCACTAAAGAAAATCAATAAGGCAGCTATAAACTTACTTCCTTTTGAGATGGAAATAATTTGCGAGACATGATTGGTCATCATTTCAAAATTTAGTTTATACTTTTTAACTGAGTACAGGGCAAAACTTTTTAAGTAAAGCAGCTCGGCAATCTTTTCAAGCTTACCGATCTTTCAAATGGATCACTAAGCCCGATTTTGAGGGATTGGTGAGCCTAATATTCGAAAAAAATAATTTTGTCCTGTCCTTAAATTTTTTAATTAATCTAATAGCTTCATCAATTACCAAATAAAAAATTACTTAGGATTTAAATACCCCTTTAAGTTATGGTATTGTATTACCTGGCAGATGGTAGTTAACTTCTAACAAATATATACCTATTGTCTCAAATTGCTACAATAAAATTACTTTATTCTTAACTTTTATCTATGCTAAATTTTTAACTTCGTCTTTTATAGGGTAGAAGATATATTTGTAGCTAAGCCAAGATATCTAATGAAAGGATATTTACCACATATTTCATATGATTCAGTAGTATTTGGATTTGCCGAGGGTCGGTTAAAAATCCTCATTATGAAGTATCATAATACCGGATACTTTGCACTTCCCGGAGGTTTTGTTCGTAGTACTGAAAACCTAAACGATGCTGTAAAAAGAGGCTTAAAAGAACGAACTGGATTGGATAAAATATACCTGGAACAATTTTACACTTTTGGTAGTGTGGAGCGTCATCAACCAGCAACGATGAAGACTATACTAAAAGCCAACAAACTTCCCCTCAAGGATTATGGATGGTTAGCAGAGCGCTTTATTTCTATTGCCTACTACGCCTTAATTGATTATAGCAAAGTGAATCCAACTCCAGACACTTTATCAGATTCTGTTGGTTGGTACGAGATACATGATTTACCAGAGTTGATCTTCAATCATCAGGAGATTGTGGACAAAGCATTGGAAACTTTGCGTTTAAACTTAGATAGAAAGCTAATCGGGACGAATCTTTTACCCAATCAGTTTACGATGAATGAGCTTCAAAAGGTGCATGAAGTCATTAAAGGGGAGAAACTACGTCGTTCAAGTTTTCAGCGAAAAATACTTAGTCTTGACATCCTTAAACGACATGAAAAAAGATTTAACGGAAAGGCTCATAAAGCTCCTTACCTGTATAGCTTTATTGATAATAAGGAGTAAGTATTGCTACGGGCTATAATTGATCAGCGCAGGAATCCTGCGAATAATTAAAATGACTTTTGAAAAATACCAGCGTAAACAAAATACAAAAGGCGTTTTCCTTTACTGAAAAACGCCCTTTATATTTTTAGGCTAAAGACATCGGCAAATCTGTCAAGCGCTTACCTGTAATCCGCCGAACTGCATTTCCAATGGCAGCACCAATAGGTCCGAGTGGAGGTTCCCCAACAGGCCCGGCAAAATCAGCTCCTTCAATCAGGACAACATCTATTTCTTTTGGTGCATCTCGCATCATTGCCATTTGATATGGCCCGTAAATCACAGGGAATAGTTTATTATCCTTAAGGTCCATTTGCTCAAACATCGAAGCACTAATGCCCATGATAATACAGCCTTCTACTTGTGCCCTGACCTGATCAGGATTTACAGCTATGCCACAATCCAATACGGCTGTTACCTTATGAACTTTTATTTGATTATCGACTACGGATACTTCCACAACTTGCGCACAAGGAGAGCCAGCATCAGTTGAAGCTGCAAAGCCCATTGCCCGACCATTGACTACCTCATCCGTATAGCCAGCTTTTTCCGCACAAGTCTTAATGACATTTCTCAATCGCTTCCCGGCCTCATTATCCTCGATATGTGATAGTCTAAAGTCGACAGGATTCTTTTGCGCTTTTATGGCTAATTCATCAATTGAACTTTCAATCGCAAAGGTATTGGCCAACAAACCCAAACTTCGCCACCAACTTGTGGCAAAAGGCAAATCGACATGCCAGGATTCTGCTCGAATATTTGGAATGCTTCGGTATTGAATTGCCCCTCCTCTGATTGCTCCGATGTCGGCACCTAATATTGTACCTGCAATCGGCGGCATCAGAGCAGAATTAAAAGCTACATCACCACTTGAAAAGTCATGACCAATTGCCTCAATATTTCCATTTGCATCTAATTTCCCTCTCACGATATGATGTGTTGGCGGACGGAAGGTATCATTTTGAAATTCCTGCTTGCGGTCAAAAAAGCATTTGACTGGTCGGCCAATCGCTTTTGACATTAAGGCTGCCTGAACCGCATTTGGAGTATGTAATCTTCTGCCGAATCCGCCTCCCAGAAATTTAGGAATGATGTTTACATTTTCCTTATCCATCCCAAGTCGGTCGGAAACCTCATTGAGGGTAATCAAAGGCACCTGCGTAGACAACCAAACGGTTGCTTTTCCATCTTTTACCAGTGCGGTCGCTCCATTTGGTTCGATCTGGGCATGTGCTCCAATTGGTGTGTTAAATTCCAGTTTTACGACACTACCCTCCTCTTCGGCATCATCTAAAATGCTTTTGGCATCTCCTTCTTTTTGAATTACGGTAAGTTTGCCATTACCCACTTTAGTCATAGCTCTGACTTCTGCAAGGTCCCAGCTTTTATTGATTTCCCATTCCACTTTTAAAGCATTACGGGCATTCTCTGCCTGTACATGCGTCTCTGCAATTACGCCTACAAAATCTTTCTCCTCAACAATTTTAATTACTCCTGGCATCGAAGCTGCTTTTGAGCTATCCACACTTTTTAATTTTGCATCAATTTTTTCTGGGCGTACTACAGAGGCATGTAACATATCCGGTACTTCCACATCGATACCAAACATGGGCGCCCCAACTACTTTATCATGCAAATCAACACGGGCCACTGGCTTGCCAATGTATTTAAAATCTTTTGCCTCTTTTAATTTAGGAGTATCAGGAAATTCCCAGTCCGTTACGCCTTCTACCACTTCACCATAAGTCAAAGCATTTCCTCCCGCGCTAATGACTCCGTTCTCTACTTTGAGATCAGCGATTCCTACACCAAGCTTTTCGGCAGCTTTCTGCTTGAGCATCTCTCGCATGGTAGCAGCCATTTCACGGACGGGTTGCCATAGCGTTGCTATAGACAAACTACCACCAGTACTCATTCCATCTATATTTCCAGAGGCCGTATCAGCGTGTACAACTTTTATTTTTTCTACCTCTACTTCCAGTTCTTCCGCAGCTAGCTGTGCCAAACCGGTAAAGGTCCCCTGCCCCATTTCTACTTTCGAGCTGTGTAAAATTATTTCATTGGCCGGCGTAATCTGAAACCAGATATTGGGTGATAAATTTCCATTATATGGTACAATTGCGGATTCTGCGATTTCGAAGATGGATCGTCGCCACATGTGTCGGCTTAGATAACCGCCACCAATAATCAAGCCCAGGCCAATCCCGGAGTACTTAAGAAATTTCCTTCTTCTCAATCCTTTCTTTTTAGATTTTGATGCTGACATTTTCGTAAATTTTAAAGATTAAGAATTGGTATTTTTAATTTCGGCAGCACGGTGTATTGCCTTACGCATTCGGTAGTACGTTCCGCAACGACAGATATTGACAATGTTATTATCTATGTCCTCATCCGTAGGATTGGGAATTTTATCTAACATTGCAGCAGTAGCCATCATAAACCCAGGTTGACAATAGCCACATTGTGGAACAATCTCTTCTTTCCAGGCTTGCTGGACCGCGTGCAACGCATCTCCGCTAGATAATCCTTCAATTGTCGTAATGTCTTTACCTGCAGCATACTTGACAGGAAAAGAACAAGAGCGAACGGATTCTCCATCAACGTGCAGCGTACAGGCTCCACATGCTGCCTTTCCGCAGCCGAATTTTGTTCCCTTTAAATCCAGTAAATCTCTGACCACCCAGAGCAATGGTGTTTTTTCGTCTACATCTACCGTTTGGGCAGAACCGTTTATGTTGAATGATATTTTCATTTTCTTGATTTTTAATTTTTGAATGTTATTCTGCTGGTATTACTGCACCAGCTGCCGCCCAATCTTTAACCGCTTTGATATATTCATCTTTAGGCACCGGTGGTAATTCTCTTGGATTTCCTTCTGCATCTACCCCTGGCTCCCAGGCCCAAAGTACTAGTTCATGCTCCGTCAAGTGCTTAACAATTTCTGCTAAATTACGCCCTCCATTCTTTGCAGGATCCATCATAGACTGGGCAATCTCTACCCTTGTCAAGCCTTCCCAAGCCATACTCAAAGGCGCTACACTCCATTCAGGTGCTCCGGGCACTCCTGAATAATTATTATTCTCCTGTTGATGGCAGGATTCACAACGCAGTGCTGCTACTCCGTGATTATCCTCCCCTCGTTGTACTCCAAAGTTATGGACATGGCTATCCTCTCCCTGATGTGGTCGATCTCCTGCGGGATGGCAGTTCACACATCTCTTATGGGTCAATACGGCCATCATCTTATCAAAGGGTTCATTGGCAGGAGCAGCGTTTTCGCTTAGCGAGTTTGATGTCATCTCTGTTTCGGGAACCTCCTCTATCTCAAATGCCATCGTCATTACTATGGAGCAAACCACAATAAAGAGCGGTAATAGAAAAAATTTAAAGTTTGATTTTTTCATCATGTCAAGGGTTTGATTTATAAAGTAGAGATTGAAAAATGAAGTGAACCTAAAGCGCTTACCTTAAGAAAAAGTTCATTAGTCTACAATCCTGTTTTTACGAAAATCTGTAAGGGTCAATCCAAATTCTTTCTTAAAAGCACGACTAAAATGAGCAAGGCTTTCAAAGCCCAGTTCCAGGTAAAACTCTGCTGGCTTACGCTGAGTACTCAATAATATTTCCTGTGCCTGATGGAGTCTTCTCTTTAGGCGCCACTTATGTGGTGTATTATTATAGATTGATTTGAATTCTCTGACAAAAGTAGACAGGCTTCGTCCAGAAAGTTCGGCTAAGTTTTGCACTGTCAAATTAAACATGTAGCTATTCTCAACGACCAATCGGATATCAACCTTTTCCGCATCTGCATCTCCCTCAAAGAAACTTATACATTCCGGGTGAAACTTCAAAACACCCATCATAGCTTCTTGTGTTTTTAACTCTACAAGCTGTGTGTCTAACTCCTGCCCTTCTTCTACATAGGTTGCAATACTATCGAATAAGCCTTTTAGTATATGATTTCGTTTAAGAATGAAGATCGAAGCTTTGTCTACGATTTGGGTTGCCTGGTTTTTATGGAAGCTTTGTTTTACCTTTTCGACAAATTTAGGTTCCAGCATAATGCAAAAGATTCTGGCTTCACCTTCTTCTGCTGTCCAGGACTTATGCATCAATCCTTGAGTATACTTATTAATAAGTACATACTCTCCGCGTTGAACGATAGTTTCCTGGTTATCGATATCAAGATGAATGGCGCCTTTCTTTACAAAGGCTAGAATAGTGGCAGGATAATAAAAAGGATGTTTTTCTAATACATGGCCTTCAACCATACCAAGGATGTGCAGATCATTACAGTTAATATATTTAACGCTGTTTCTCATTGAGTATTCACCTAATGCTTATTTGGTAAAGGTATTTAATTACCGCATTCTAAAGTTGCTCATTTTTGTCAAAAAACTTGACTAAAACGTTCAAATATTAAAAAAAGAAAAATAACAAGAGAAATCTATAGCGCTGAAGTGAGAAAGGAACAATTATACCTAGCAATTATATGCTAACTTTTTCTACAGTTTACTAATTAATTAAAGGACAATATTTGTCGCACTCTAATACATTAAAGCCTTAGTCAATAAGTTGATTTAGCAAAATTCTTATTCGCTGAGTATGTCCTATTAAACCTATCGTGGAGTTTTAATCACTATTGTTTTAAAGGCAAGACTTCCGCACTTATCGTGGCATAAGCCTTAAGACCTTCCTCCAAACATCGTACTGCTTTTTTTATGTCTTCACTATTTAGTACAAAAGCAATTCGTACCTGGTTCTTCCCTAACTTTGGATCTGCATAAAACCCACCAGCAGGCGCAAACATTACTGTTTGATTCTGATAATCAAACTCATCCAGCATCCATTGACAAAAGTGTTCTGCATCCTCTACTGGTAATCCGGTAATAATATAAAAAGCACCTTCTGGCTTGTAGAGGGTAAGTCCATCAACTTCGCTTAAAGCCGCATAAAGTGTGTCTCGCCGATTGAGGTATTCTGCTTTTACTTCCTCTAGATAATCATCCAGGTTTTGAAAAGAAGCCAAAGCCAAGACTTGACCATGATAAGATGGACAAAGTCGCATTTTGCAAAACCGTAAAATAGCTTGTTGAAGTTCAACATTCTTCGTAACCATAAAGCCGATACGAGCACCACACAAACTAAAAATCTTGCTTACAGAATCGATCACAATGACATGATCTTTTGCCTCCTCAAATCTTAATACACTATGAAACGGCCGATCATAACAAAACTCTTTATACACTTCATCAACGATCAAAAACAAATCCTTTTCGATTGCTAGCTTTATAATCGCTGCTAAATCTTCTTTTGGATAAACTTTTCCGGTCGGATTCCCGGGGTTACAAAGAATAATTGCTTTTGTCTTTGGTGTTATTCTTTCGCGAAAAGCTTCAATCGGAGGCAATGGAAAGCCATCTTCCAGAAAGCTTGGAATAGGTACTACTTTAGCTTCGCAAAAGTTAGCGAAGCTATTATAACTTGCGTAAAAAGGCTCGGGAATGATGATCTCATCATCAGCATCACAACAAGCACCAATGGCAAACATAATCCCTTCACTAGCGCCATTAGTTGCAAAAACATCATCAGCTGCTACCTGAACTCCAAAGCGATCGTAGTATGCTGCATAAGTATTTCGCAGTTCCGATCCCCCTTGTGCCGGCCCGTATTCAATGATCGGATGTTGGCTTAATTGCACCGCTTCTATTGCCGTGGCAGGAGAAGGGATATCCGGCTGGCCGATATTAAGATGATAAATATGCTTACCAGCCGCCTTCGCTTTCTCAGCAAAAGGAGCAAGTTTACGATATGGAGAATCCGGAGCATTATTACCCCGTTGTGAGATTGATGGCATTCTACGCTTGCTTTTACTAATAAAAAATTGCGACTCCTGAGCTTAATCAGAAATCGCAATTTGGTCTTATATTAATGCAAATAACGGGGGATTTGAGTAATTAAGCTATTCTTTCACTCATTTTTTTAAAATAATTTCA
>JAHDHW010000183.1:0-4405 GCA_020631105.1 Saprospiraceae bacterium
CTAGATATTAAAAGAGATTCCCAGGAAGTATCCCATTTGATATTTTGATTTAGTAGGTACGGAAGAAAAAGGCGGTAAGGTATCCCCTACTTTTAAGCCTTGTGATATTTCCTGAACACGCCCCCCCATAAATCCGGTATTGATAATTACGCGTTGAGATTTTCCAAGAATAATGCTTGGCCCTAAGAAAAAATTAAGGGAAGAAACCGCTTCCCCTCCGGAGAGTGGAATGCCTATCCCAAAACTTCCACCAATCGAAACGTCCTTAATCTGTTGAGGGTAAAAATGGATAAAGGAAGTTGCTATAGGCACAAAGTCATTAGTATCTTCGGAGGTAATAATCGTATCTTTCAGGAAATAGTCCTGAGGTGTTTGGAAGAACTGGCCAAAGTTAAGGCCAACACTCACATTAACCTTCAGTCCACCGTATACTGGCACATTAATCTTAACAGGCTCTTGTCCCGTAACTACTCTGCGATTACCCAACGAATCCTTTCGATAAAACTGAACGCCTAATGTCGTACGATCTCCGGATGCCTCTGTTCGATAGACATGAGAAAAAGAATTATTCGCTAGTGCTTCGTACTCATACCAAATACTGGTCATCCGTTGAATATCAGCTTTTCCAGCTTGCTTGTAGAGGCCTTTGATCGTTTCTACCTCATCCTCTACCGCAGTCAATACCTGTGGTGATTGTTCATTTACCTTGACAATGGTACTAAGTAATTTGGCCGTCTCTGTATCAAAAACACCAGTTTGAGTAAGTTGGCCGCTAGATGCTTCTAATTCGTTTTTTAAAGTAACATACCTGGACCTTGCTGCTTCTAATTCAATTAGTTTATTCTGCAAAGAATGTCGGTCATCGCCTCTCCGGATAATTGTATCCAGGTTAAGTTTGGCCTTTTTCTCTGCATCTACTTCCAGAATATTACTTAGAAAATCCATCGACATCCGCTTTACCTGATCTGGATGTAGATTCTCGTTATACTTTATTTTTTGAACTTCCTCCAGGACGATAGTCCGGATTTCTTTACGCTCTGCAAAGTTTTCAACATATCGTTCAATTTCCGAAAATTGAGTTTCCAGACTAGCCATTTCCTGCATAGTTTGCGCAGCAACTGCTGCTACAGAACCTGGTTGAAATGCCTGAGCACTAGCAGTTGAGCCGGCACTTACCATTCCCGAACCATTTGAATTGAGCAGGTCCTCGAGGTTATCCGTTCCTGTATCTGTCGGGGCCCAATTTTCTTCGCCCGCACCGGAACTAAAATTCCCGGGACTTAACAAATCCATAGGATTGGCACCACCCCCAATTAAGCCCATGATATTTGACATTCCACTTCCTTTCGGTATCTGCAAGATTTGATTATTTGCTTGTACCTCAAGATCATAGAGATAGTTATTATAATTCTCGATGTGCAAAAAGATATTAGCTTCCTTTTTCACCTTAGGACTCTTGATTACTTTCCCATCTGATTCATACCGAACAGTAGACTTTTGGGCATCGTAATAAATATGAAGATCCTGAGCGGATAGACTAGCGAATAAAAAAAGAAATGCCAGTGTAAAAGAATATGATTGACTAATAAAACAACAGCTCCTTTGTTGCATAATATTCAATATTTGGGGTTAAGAAAATTTGGTCATGCACAAGTGTATATTTGAAGTACTTTTAGAAAGTTACCTTAACAGATAAGTGCATTATTATAACAATAGTTACAAGAGTGCTGTGGGAAGTATAAATCAAAAATAAAGATTAATTTGACTTATCCAATATTAAATCCCGTGGAATTACTTACTTTGGTTTTCGATTCTTGGATATTTTACCCCACAAATGATCAAAAGATTTATCCATATCTTTTTCCAACCTCATGCAGTGTTCATCACGGCATTGATTTGGCTGTTTATTATCCTGCTTAATAGTATTCGATTAAATCTTCATTTTCTTGATCCATTTAACAATGGCCTCAAGGATTATGAACTTACCGATATTGCCTCTTCGCGTTTTCGGGATCCGGAAGATATTATGCTGCGTGAAGATATAGTCCTGATTAATAGTGGTAAGCCAGATCGGGTAAGATTACAACAGATGATTGAGCGACTTCAATCCTTTGAACCCGCTGTGATCGGAATTGATATCTTATTTGAAGGGGATAAAAATCCGGATTCAGACACCTTACTTGCAAAGGCTTTTGCTCAAAAGAAAAATATCGTACTCGCTACCCGATTAACCGATTATAATCAAGAAAAGGATGTTTTTGAAGTAGATAACAACCTCAATCCACTATTCCTCGAAAACGCCGCTGCGCTAGGCTATGTCAACTTTATCTCAAAAGACCTGAGAACCGTCCGTCTGGTAAGTCCACAGGAAAAAACAGATCAGGGAATCGCCGAAGCATTTGCAGTACAAATCACCAATCAATATTCTCCACAGGCTGTTCAAGATCTAAAAAAAAGAAACAAAGCCGTAGAGCGTATCAACTATCGTACTCCTCAAGATCGATTCATTACATATGACTATACCCAAGTCATTGATTCTACTTTTGACCTTAGCTATATTAAGAACAAAATAATTTTGCTGGGCTTCCTCGGTGTTGACGACTGGAGTATCCCGGTAAAAGATCGATTTTTTACTCCTCTAAATGCTGATTATACTGGTAAAACTCTTCCTGATATGTACGGGTTAGTGATTCATGCGAATATCATTACCATGATTTTGGATCGTACCTACATATATGATGTCCCGGCCTGGATGGGTCGTTTAATCGAAATTCTGTTCTGTTATTTCAATGTAATCTTCATTCATTGGATCTATCGAAAGTTCCCGGAGCCCTTCCACGGCATTACCCGAGGAGTACAGATTCTCGAATTCATTTTAGTATTTCTATTGATTTCAGTGCTTTTTCACTATTTTGATATACGATTAGACTTTGCAACCGGTATATTTGCCTTAGTTTTGATTTATGACTTTGTCATGATCTATGAAAGTTTAATTGTAAATAGATTCAAGTGGCTGCAACGCTTAACTTGATGCTTGTATTAGATATTTCCCCGCCACTATAAGATACATTGTTGAGGTAACCTTAGCCCACTTCACCAAATTAAAGCTCATACAGACTTTGGTTTCAATATTTTAATATGAAAAATAAGGAAACAATAACATTCAAAATCACCTAGGATTCGTTATAGTACAAAGTTTTTTTGACTTAAAATGAATTTACATGAAATGGTATTTTTTATTTTTTAGCGTTTTACTGAGTACTGTGATTTTTGCACAGGCTGATGTTGTTGTCATCAGTTCTAAGGGAAAAGTATGGTACCAAAAAAGTAATACAGATGCTAAAAAAACACTCATCCCCGGGCAAAAAATTAAAGCCTTAGGTGCTTTATCTTTAGATGATAACAGCCAGGTAACTTTATTGAGTAGTGGTAAAACATATCAACTCTATGAAAGCGGGACGCATCAACTCAACAAAGTCATTCCTGCAGAGTCTCAGAAAAAAATGGGTTTTGGTTCACGTTTCTGGAGCTTCCTGACGGATGGTCTGATTAACTCAGACAATAAACATACCTTGGATGAATACCACAAACAACATATGTCTGTAGCTGGAGGAGTTAAAGGATTCGCTGGCCCTGACCTTGCTCTGAGCCCCCTCCTTCCGACATACGGGAAACTCGGGCCGGGAGTCATAGAGTTTCAATGGACTCCTATTGAACAGAAAGAGATCATTTATCAATTTGATATCGTTAAAACCTCTGGCAAAAAACTGATCTACCGCGCTTTATATAAGCCATCGTTGGTAAAAGTAGACTTGAGACCGCTAGTACTTTCTGATGAAGAAAACTATCAATGGATTGTTAAGGCATTAGATCGTAAGACCATGACTGTTATTGATTCCATTATGCCGGCTGCCCCGGTAGAATTTCAATATATACTAAACACAGACATGGCAATTGCTGAATCGCTGGAGTATGTCGAAGGTTATGAAGAAGGGGATGAATATACTCGCTCCTGGATGGAAGCGGTAGCAATGGAACAAGAAGGTTTTCCATATTTAGCATATCGTCGTTTTCTAAAACTTCGAATCATGCATCCGGAAGATTTACTGATCAAAAAATTATTTGCTGCATTTTTGGTCCGTCATAATCAACTTGACGCTGCACAAGAAATGCTTGAACAATAAACTTGAATCTTATTAATCCAAAAAACACCAACAATGAAAAAAATTACCCTCGTTCTATGTCTAGTCTGGTTTGTGTTTGGTCTTAATGCTCAAACTTTTACAGATGAAAGCAGTGCACCTGAACAGAGCAATGTCGTCTCCGTTTTAGATGTATCAGGCAAAGCAAAATATAAGGCGACTCCAAAAAGCCGTTACAAAAAAGTTCGGGCAGGAGATGTTTT
>JAHDHW010000183.1:4505-9951 GCA_020631105.1 Saprospiraceae bacterium
AATATAAGGCGACTCCAAAAAGCCGTTACAAAAAAGTTCGGGCAGGAGATGTTTTAACAAAAGCAGGCTCTCTTAAATTAAAAAAGAAAAGTCAACTTAGTTTGCTTAGTCAAGGAAAAGCAGTCAGTCTTTCCGGAAAAGGTAAACATGCACTTAGTAATCTTAATACTGAAGAAGCAGTAGCAGTAGAAACTGATGACTTTATGAATTTTTTAAGTTCTGCTAGTGGTTTTGCCGGCCCAGGTGGTAAAACCAAAAAAGACACCTCTTCAGTTGGAAGTGGTCATGGTAAAGGAAATAGAGTTATTGGGACACAACCAAGTAGCGGTAAAGTAATAGCTAAACCTACTACTTTTAAATGGACAGATAACGGAGCTGACAAATACACCTTGAAGATTTACAAAGACTCGAAGGCTATGTTTTCTCAGGAGGTTACGACCAACGAATTAAAAGTAAACCTTGCGGAAATTGAAGGCATGAATACCAACGAGGCCTATATGTGGCAAGTAGAAGTAAACGATGATAGCGGGATTACTAAAAAGTCTCCTGGTGTTGAATTTAGTCTTGCATCAGTAGAAGACAGTGACAAATTGCTACGCGAATTACGAGACATGGAAGCTTACAAAAAATCGAACCTTTGGCAAAAGCGATTACGTGAAGTGCATGCACTTCGAAGTAAGGGATTCCAAACTGAAGCGAAGGCAATCTATAGAATGGTTGCAAAACAATTCCCTAAAAATCAACTCGTAAAAGGTGCAGCAGCAATGTTTTAATTGCACCGATTTACGTCAAAAACATATTAAGTAAAGTAATTTTTCAAAATCTTCCGGATTAATTTCTGGAAGATTTTTTTTGTTGCAGCTAATTAATCCGGGAAGAGTCGTTGAATCATTGACTGATAAGCATCCGTTTCTCTTAAGCTACTCAAATCGCTATCCTCACTTACACGTTCTATTCCGATCCCTTTCTGAAAAGCTTGCTCCAAATATGGTAAGGCTTCGGTAAATTGATTTTGTAGAGCATGCCAACAAGTCATCCCGAATGCCACCTCCACATCACCGGGGAACAATTGTTCCATAAGATCAAGGGTTTGTCTGGCTTCCAAAAATTGTTTAGCATACATCTGTTCATAGCCCATATAAATGTAGGCATTGATATCTCCGGGTTGGAGATAGATTGCTTTTTGAAAAGCTTGTATTGCTTTTTCGTGCTGGCCATCAAATACATACCAGTATCCTAAATTATACTGCGCAAAGTAATAAGTACTGTCCAATTCAACAGCCTTCTTTAAATGAGGGAAAGCATCGCGCCAATCAAATTCATCTGAGTCCAGATATACATTTGCAAGACTCACAGGATGCTTCGGATTCTCCGGTTCTGCAGCCATTGCTTTTTCAAAATGAAATTTTGCCTTGGCATATTTCCCCTGATTCGAATAATAGATTCCTAACCAACGATGGAGATCCGGACTGTTTGGAATGGCCTCTAAACCCTCCAAATAGATTTGTTCTTCTTTAGCTTTATCTCCTTTCCATCTATACACCTTGGCACGATTAACATAAGCATTTGCATATTGCTGGTCAATGAGATGCATCGTCTGGCCTATAGAATCTGCTTTCATATAATTACGCGTCTCCAAATAGGACGTTAAGAGATTTAAGCGAGGTAAAAGCCAGGTCGGTGATAATACCATTGCTTTATTAAAATGAGGAATACCCGCGTTGAATTGCTTTGAACTCAATTGGATCATTCCCATTTCATTATGAATATAAGCGGCCTCATCATCGTAAGTTAAAGCAATTTGTAATAATGAATCCGCGCGCTGATAATAATCCTTCACCCCAAATCGCTCAGCATGCAATCGCATCACCAAGCCTTCAAAGTAATAAGATTTGGCTTTTAGTTTTTTGTACAAATAATGATCCTCTCCAATAAGCTTAGTTGCTTTTGACAAATAAGCAGGATGACGATCATAGGCATCTAATTGAAACTGGTAACGTTTTTCCAATTCTTCCGCATCCGTATTCAGGTAAGCAATAATCGCTTGCTGTGATTCATCCTGAAGGGCAGCCGCAAAGTTACGCTTCATGGTACCTCGAAGGGGGCCTAAGTTCTCCATGCGCATCAGGGTGTCAAAGAGTTCACTGGCAGACGGCCCCTGAAATGCCCCTCGCATACGATCGGAGGGTAGAAAATTCTTTTGTCGCAGGGCTCGTTCAAATGCTGCATACAAACGCTGTCCACTACTATCAGCAGAAAGCAATGCAAGCCCTGAATTTGTTCGAGTGCCTACCGAAGCCATCGTCTCTATTTGATTACTTTTAGCGTCCTTCAAAGCCGACAAAGCTTTTTGATCCACAAAAGTAAGCGTCGTCATTTTGTTTCCGAAGGCTAATGGCGTCTGCTGTCCCGGGGCGGCTTCACGACTTACCTCATCTTCCAAATATCTTTCAATTTCTCGTAGAGTGATTTTCTCATCTTCGTTCCGATCAGCCAAGCCAGTTAAACCTTCAACCAGATGATAAGAAAACAAACCTCTTCCTCCACCCCATTGTTCTCCTTCCTGAGAAAACTCATCAGGTTGACAAGACATGATTTTGACCTCATTCGAAAACTGATTCATCATTGCGGCCGCGGTGGCTTGCGTTCCGTTGATTTCATTACCCGCTAATTGCCCGGAGTGGCAGGCATCCGTCACGAGCACCACCTCTGCTTTATTTAGCTCCGAAAGTGTGGCGACCACATCATTGATATCATCAAGCCCGATTGCACCTACCCGATAATTATTAGCAGGCGTATCATGCGATAATAAATATCCTCTTTGTCTTATGGTTTTGGTTTCAACATCACCATGCCCCGAAAAGTAAATGATCACTTTATCGCCTTCTTTGCTCTCTGCAATCAGCCAATCCAAAGCAGAGAAGATCTGCCCTGCAGTTGCAGATTCGTTGGTCAGATGACGAATATTATCCTTCACAACATTTCCTCCGGATACACTTTGCAGATATTCCACAAACGCTCCAGCATCCCGATGTGCAAATTTGAGATCAGGTATTCGCTGATCCTGATAATCGGAGATACCAATCACTACTGCTCGCGTCTGACCACCAAGCCCCATGGTCTGCGCAATAAGCGAAGACAGCAACAAGTTAAACAAGAAGAGCAGTGCACTTCGTTTTATCATAAACTTTACAATTTATCCAGGATAGCAAATTAAGCATATCTATCCAGATTCCTTAATAAGGCAACGTACAGAACAGGTTATTTTGCACATTTTGAAAGAAAAATCCAGAAAATAAATACCTTAAGTTCTTATATTCACTCAAATATTAATGGAATGGACTTAGTACAAAATAGCCTAAGCCTATCAATTCCATCGTCAATTTCGGAACCCTAAATCACTCCAAAATGCAATTTCACTCTCGCGCGCTCGTAATCTTTTTATTTTTATTCACTGGTCTTTCCTGCTCGCCTACCAAAGCTGCAGAGACTACAAAGCCTGTACTTCATAGCGAGCCTGAAAGAGCCGCTGAATCGGTTAACACCGTTCCCGCATTTAAAAAATCAACTGCGAATGAGGTATTTAAATCTCTTAAAACAGCAGTAGGGCTTTCCCCTTCGGATCCGCCAAGCTTTGAATTGGTAGACGTCCTCCCTGGGAATTTTGCTTCGGCAATGATCAGCTATCAGGAACAAAAAATCTACCTCGAAGAAGCGGCTTATGATATTTGTACCAAGTTCTTCAAAGCGGATTCCCTGGATGCCCTGGCTTCTTATCTTGGTCATGAACTGGCACATTACCGTGCGAATCACGAGGTTAAAAACCACTACACCTGGGAGTTTAAAGATGATCTCTTTAGCGCAGCCGTCTCTGGTAAAAAAATCAACTTGCCTCAAAAGGATAAAAATGAAATCATCAAGCTTCTTTTTTATTCTTTGACTTCTTCTACGGAAGTAGAGGCAGACCTTGATGGTGGTTTCCTCGCCTACTTAGCAGGATATAAAACCCTCGGAATTGGAGAGGAACTTTTGCAACGCACCTATGATACTTTCGGTATCAAACCGGAGCCGGAGAACAAAGATTATCCTACCCTGGAAGAAAGAAAAAAGATCGTCCGGGAAACTGAAAAGGAACTTAGTTCACTCATCAGTCTATTCGAAACGGGTAATCTGCTGATGGCAGTCGGTCAATACGAATCTGCTTTAATTTGTCATGAGGCTATCCTCAAACGCTTTCAGAGTCGCGAAATTTATAATAATATTGGTGTACTTAATGCACTTGTTTTTCTGGACAAAGTTGATCAAAAGAAGGTTCGCTTTGCCTTTCCCTTAGAGCTCGATCTGGAATCTCGTCTTGACGCTACCAGAAATATTGAAGAGGAAGCATTAAGCTTTCTTCTCGACGCGGCCTTAACCAATTTTCAAGCAGCCATTGCCAAAGATCCGGATTATATCATTGGACATCTTAATGTAGCCAACGTCCATGGTTTGATGACTACACTGGCAACAGATCAACTCCTAAAAGATAAACACTTTGCAATGGCAGAAGCCTATTCTTTAAGTGCTTTGGTGCTTGCAGAGGATCAAAAAGCGTCCAATAAAATAAAAGCAGACATTGAAATCCTAAGAGGTATTCTGGATGGCATGCAATCTGATAATACTTCTGCGGAAGCACATTTCAACAAAGCACTCGGACTTTTACCAGATTACGCATTAGCCAAAGACAATCTTTCTTTCCTTGCAGGAAATTCACCCAGCCGTCCTTTTGATCCGGCTAGTCTGGAAGAATTCAAACTTGAAAAGATTGAAAATGTCGCTTTTGCACGATTAAAAGCCAGCCCTATTTTTAAAGACTCTCTGAATAACAAAAGAACATTTATAACTATTTACGAGGGCAAAAAGCAAGTCGGTAATTCAAGAACACTGCAACAATCCAGACTATTATCCTTTCGAAAGCTGGATAAAAGAAAAGGTCCAGGATCAGATCAATCTGTTTCTTTTCATATAACTGATGCCTTAAGTGCTTCTTCGGGACTAAGTACCCAAAAAGGAATTAAACCCGGGGATGATCGATCGGCCATTACGGCTACAACGGCCTATGGAAAACCCAGCAAAGAAGTACAATTAGGTCAGGGCTCCTGGTTAATTTACCAGAATTATAGCTTGATCTTCGAATTGGATGAACAACAAAAGCTACGACGCTGGGCCGTTTATAAATTTAAGTTATAATCAATTATATACGATGCACTTAGTCCAAAATCACCAATCAGCCTATTGAATTTTTTATCATTCCGGTATTGATCAAATGCTGGTTCGTAATTGATCACATGTCGATAATCAAATGAGGCTTCAAAAGCTTTTTCCAAAGATTTCAATGCCTTTGATTTTTTACCATTGAGCGCATGTAGTACTGCTTTTCTATACTCTGCTGTCCCCGGGTCTACTG
>JAHDHW010000184.1 GCA_020631105.1 Saprospiraceae bacterium
TCACTGGCGCTAGCTTACCGATCTATCACACTCACTCACTAACCCACTCACCAACACACTCACCGATTCACTCACCAACCAATCATATCGCCCACATACCACCAATCTCATCCATCGGAACACAGCCATTATATTCCCCAGGAATAGGGTCAAAGATCAATGCCTTTGTTGCGCCAAGCTCCGAGGTGAAATAGCCCAGTAGGATTTGTTCTTTTACTCGCCAGTATGCACCAAGAAGCTGATCTCCGTTCGCTGCGCCTTCCTTAGCTGTTGCTTCGTAATTACCCAGGAATTTTTCTCTATCCGCCTGATCTGCATCTAAGTAGGATTTACCGATAGATGCTTGTGCCCTTTGAGCAAAATCACTGATCCAAAGCTTGAAGCCTTCTTTTTCTTCATCAGTTGCCAATGATTTAAGAGCATTATCCAGATAAGAGTGTACACCAGCTTCGATAGCACCGGGAGTATCTGTTTTTGGGAGAATAGTTTCTGCGAGTTGGGCGAATAGTTGTCCCTGATCTTTAGTCATCACTTCAGGTGTCCAATTGTCCAGACCCGCGGCCACTACTTTAGGATCCGCTTTACAGCCACTCATTACCACTGCAACGGAAGAAGCAGATACAGCGTATCCTAGTAGCAGACTTGTTCTTTTAATCGCATCTCTTCTGTTCATCTTTATATTAAATTTTGAATTTTAAAATGATGGAGCATTAAGCAGGTGTTCAAATTACCCTAAGTTTCCTTTCTTTAATTCTTTAACAGCATGATCTGCAGCTCTTGCCGTCAATGCCATATAAGTTAAAGAAGGATTCTGACAGCCTGCGGAAGTCATGCAAGCACCGTCGGTCATGAAGATATTCTTACATGCATGTACTTGATTCGTTGCGTTTAGGACAGAGGTTTTAGGATCACGTCCCATGCGAGCTGTTCCCATCTCATGAATACCTAGACCGGGAGCATATTTATCGTCTCTCAACTTAACATCCTTAAAACCTGCAGCTTCTAGCATTTCTGCCGCTGAATTTTTCATATCCTCCCGCATTGCCAATTCGTTCTCTTTGATTTCACAATCAAAAGTAACCGTAGGTAATCCGTGCTTATCGAGTACTTCTGTATTCAGCATCATTTTATTCTCATGATAAGGCAGCATCTCTCCGAAACCTGTTAGTCCCATGGTCCAGGGCCCAGGCTCGGTAATTTGAGCTTTGAAATCTTTACCAAAACCTAGCTCGGCCACATAAGATTGCCAGTTGCCTCTACTCGCACCACCTTGATATCCATATCCGCGAACAAAATCTTTTCTGTTCGTTGCACCACCAAGGTTTCTATATCGAGGAATGTATATTCCGTTGGCGCGTCGACCTTTATAATAGCGATCTTCGAAACCGGGGTAGCGCCCACTAGCACCTACTTTGAAATGGTGATCCATCAGGTTATGTCCTAGTTCACCACTATCATTACCTAGACCATTCGGGAACCTGTCTGATTTAGAATTAAGCATGATCCAGGTAGAATTGATTGCAGATGCATTTAAGAAAATGATCTTTGCAAAATACTCTGTTAGTTCACCTGTCTGTGCATCCATTACTCGTACACCCGTTGCTTTTTTCTTATCCTTATCGTACATCACCTCATATACAATAGAATGTGGTCGAAGGGTCATATTACCAGAAGCGTAAGCAGCAGGAAGGGTAGAAGCATTACTGCTAAAGTAAGCACCATAAGGACAACCTCTTGAACATCGGTTTCTATATTGACAACTACCTCTACCATTATGAGGCTTTGTGAGGTTGGCATTCCTTCCGATTGTAAGCAGGCGATCATTGAAGTTTTCGGCTATCTTATCCCTCAAATGTTCCTCCACGCAGTTAAGGTTCATCGGTGGTAGAAAGTTTCCATCAGGTAGTTGAGGTAAACCCTCCTTTCGACCACTGATCCCTGCAAAGGATTCTACATAATCATACCAGGGAGCGAGGTCCTTATAACGAATTGGCCAATCAACACCGTGACCATCTTTTTTATTCTCTTCAAAATCCTGTGGCCCTAAACGGTAACTCTGTCGTCCCCACATAATCGAACGACCACCTACGTGGTAACCTCTGATCCAGTCAAAACGTTTGACTTCGGTATAAGGATGCTCCGTATCCTTTGGCCACCAATGTACCGTAGAAGGTCGTATAGTATAACCTGTCCGCATTTGTTTTTGGTAATACTGCTCATCTTCTTTAGGAATAACGTCCCGATTAGGGAGTTGCCATTTTTCCAGATTTGCGGTTGGGTACTCTCCGTGTTTGACATCTCGTCCACGCTCTAATACCAAAGTTTTAAGACCTTTTTCGCTGAGTTCTTTTGCAGCCCAGCCACCACTAATACCCGTACCTACGACAATAGCATCATAAGTATGAGATTCTTTACCGTTAGAGTTAAAATTCATATGAATAATTGATATGATTAAACATTCGATTACTAAGTACATCCAGGGATGTACAAATTGTGTTTTAATAAGGGGTTAATGAAAATTCAGGACGATTAATGCGGAGTATTTGCAGAAGTAAGCTTCTAAACTGAAAAATAGTCAATTCTTCTAAAATAGCTTGAGTTTAGTAATTTTATTTTTTGAAATGCTTGAAAGGCGCTGTTTAATTCGGTAATTATTGCTGGAGAAGCTCGTTTGAGCTTGATTTATCTTATGGTTTTGTCACTTTGATCTTGGGAAAACGAAAAATTCAAACTACTTTGTTCTTAAGAAGCTTTGAATATGTGTTACAAGACAGGTCAAAGTCTTATTTAGAAACCGATGAAAGACTTATGAAGACGATAAAATTTCTGTGGATTGTTTTTTTGGGACTAAGTATTTGCATAAGTGGATTTGCTCAGGGAGGCAGCGCTTTGGAGCGCGTTGATTCTTTGGCGGAGCTCGGCGAATACAAAAAGGCAATCTCTATGGCTGAGGATTACCTGGAAACGGGCCCTCGGAATTTCTCGAAAAGCCTTGCCTATTTTCGATTGAGCAAAGCACATCTGGATTTGGGTGATTTTGCATTGGCGAAAGACTATAATAAGGAGTCCCAATCTATAAAAGAGCGATTAGGATATGAATATTTTGCGGATAATGTAATGCAATCCGGCTTAATCGCTTCAGCGGAAGGTGATCCTGCTTTGGCCTTGGAGTATTATCAGGAAGCTTCCTATTTACCTCATGAATCCATTTTGTTTTCTGCAGCATTGGAGCGTAATATTGGAGATGCTAAGCTGAAATTGGAAGATTATACTGGCGCAGAAGAGAAATTTAATAATACTATAGAATTATTACGCTGGGAAGTAGGAGAGGTGCATGTTGAGATGGTTAAAACCTATCTGAGCTTGGGGCAGCTTAATGCAATGCAAAGAGATTGGCTGAGTGCCTTTCAAAACCTGGAAATTGCTCGTAATCAATTAGATATACTAGGTTTGGGGGCATTATGGATGAAAGGAGCATTAGTGTCTTCTTACCTAAAAGTATTCGCATTGCAAGATGGGGAACAAGGAAAAGTAAATTCCTTTTATAATGCGGTGAAATTAAATTTAAAATCAAAAGAGGCCATAATTTTAGGGCAGGTAAATGAACAGTTTTTAATGAGACTGGCGATTACGAAGGAGGAGGTTGCTTTTGATTTTAGAGATTATTCGAGATCAGCGGGGAACGGAATAGATATGGAAACCTTTAACCTGGCTAGTCTGGGACAAGAGGATTTTGCGAAGCAGAGTTTTCGATGGTATAAACTTCTTATTGCTCCGATGTCCTCCGTACTGGATCAAACAGATCGGATCACTGTATTACTATATGATGAGTTGCAGGGATTGCCGATGGAAGCATTAATTAGACAAGAGGCTGTAATTGCCCGATCTTATAGCTCTTATGATTTTATGATGGAGCGATATACGATTAATTATGAGCAGGCTCTACAATTATTCCTATTGAGGAATCTCCGAGGAAACACACCGAGAAGTATAGCACTAAGCGAGGATTTTCCAAAGCAATATAAACGCAAGGTAAAAAAGAAGTATAAGCAATTTGTGAAGAAAGGGAATAGCCATGAAAATGCAATTCTAAAAACGAAACGTTGGATGCTTACACAAAAAGGGATGAATAACCCTGAAGTTTGGCTGGGTGTAAATTAAACGAAAACGACGATGTGCCAAAGCACACCGCCGTTCGGGGGGAATAAATATATTCCATGGGATTGCTCCTCGGTATATGGTTAGATCTTTACAACTTTACGATTCTGTATAAATGGAATGGCTCCGTCCAAAAGAAGGAATTCTTCTCCATCTGATACATAGTAAATCTGTACTTCGTAGTTGTCTCCTTTTTTCTCCTGATTATTATAGTAAGACAGTTCGATCATATTGCCGTCGTATCGGAAAACTACCCCTTTACTGTCTATTTCAGAATCCGGGAAGTTGGGATTGTTTTCAATATATGAAAGCGACTCTCCGGTTTCTTTGTCTACGATTTTTACAATAAACTGCTCATCCAAAAGTAACTTAAGGTCCTGATGCTCAAGGTAGAATTCCATCTCTGTGTATTTCCACTTGGTATTATTGTCCTTAATTTTGGAGATTGGTTTTCCGAAACGCTTTTTAGTACAGGCGATACGATTGAAGCGCACTTTGGTATTGTTTACCAGGTTGGTAATTCGTTTGAATCTGGCTTCGCTTACCTGGCGATCCAATAATTCAGCTTCTGTTTCTGCTCTTGCGGCCACTTCTTGATCTTTTTGTTGGCTGAGAGTAGTAATTTCTTGTCTTAATTCTGATTTATCAGCCTCCAGACTAGCGATCAATTCACGATCAACTTCGTCTTTTCGGGAAAGGTCCGCAATTTCCATTTTTAAGGCAGCGTACTGATTCTCGATGTCTTTCAATTTTGCTTTGATCGACTTAATCGTTTTGTTTTGCTGCTTGACGGTGTATTGAAGTTCTTTGATTACGTTTTTGAGTAGCACCATACTGTCTCTCACTACCTTCAATTCAGAACGTAGTTGATCATTCATGTCTATTTCGTTCTCGAGAGAAAATTCCAGTTCTTCAATTTCCTGATCTTTCTCAACGATTGTAATACCTTGATCTTCAATGGTGTTGAATTGGACAGCTGTGAAAACGCTCATCCCGGTAATGATAAGGGTAGCTAATACAGCTGGTAAAAATTTAGTCATCATAATTCTTGGTTACCTAACGTTGGGGTTGTCCCCTGGGTGAAAAAATAGTGTACAAGGTTCTGATAGTCCCTCCGCAGATAATTCATCTACCTATCGAACGCTTGTTTAAAGTGTTCAGTCGTTTTTGTTTCCTAAAAAAACTGCTTGTTTAAAGCTGGGCCGTTTCGTTGAAAAAAATATTAAAGTTGTTATTTTTCAGGTGCCGCATTAGTGTAAGTTCCAGCGCCTCATTAAAAAGCTTTTGAGTAGATGGATTCGCTAAGTCTGTAGAAGAAGTTAAATAATAGTGAGTGTTTGTTCCGTTTTCTTCAATTCTTAGGAGCTGCACCTGATTGGCCTCGTTTATAATATGATTGTGTGTCAAAAATGCTTTGATGATATCCACTTTCGGATTACCAGAGGATTCCTGAAGCTCTACTTGTAGCTTTTGTAATCCTGAAGTTGCCTCGCTGTAATCGTAAATTACGAATGCCGGTTTATTGTTAACTTGTTTCCAATCGGCATTAATGTGTAGTTTGCTACTGGATTGTTTTAGATGTGATTCTAATTCAATGGTCGAATTTTCGCAGGCTATGGTACTTAATAGTAGTACGGACAGCGCGAATGCGGTGATTTTAGAGATTTTCATAGTGATTCGGAAATAGGAGTCGATTAAATATATGACGCTGTTAAACAATATTTAATACATTATAGATAAAACAAATATCAGGCCAAGTATTAAATATTTTTATCATGCGTTGTTAAAGCTTACGGATATTTTTATAAAATGTTATTGGACGTCTACAAAAAGCCCTACCTTTGCGCCGAATGATAATATTTAATAAAGGAATGGTATAAAAGATCTAAGGATTGGAACTATCTTTTATATCAATACTATTCTTTTAAAATAAAGGGCCAAAATTGAGCAAAGTAATTTATCAGACGACGAGTCATATCCTAATGATTCGTCCTGCCAATTTCGGGTTTAACGAAGAGACGGCTGAAAGCAATAGCTTTCAATCAAAAGACACCTCTCTCTCTACTTCAGAGATTAAACAAAAAGCAATTTCAGAATTTGATAACTTCGTAAGTGTTTTACGATCCAAAGGGATACATGTACATGTGATCGAGGATACGGGTACTCCTGTAAAACCAGATGCAGTTTTTCCGAATAACTGGGTCACCTTTCATCAGGATGGAACAGTGATTACCTATCCGATGTTTGCGGAAGCTCGAAGAGCGGAGAGAAGGGAGGATGTGATCGAAAGCTTAATGGAGCAATTTGAGGTTAAGGAAGTGAAACATCTTGATGCCTTTGAATCACAAAATCAATTCCTGGAAGGTACAGGTAGTATGATTCTGGATCGGGTTAATAAATATGTTTATGCCTGTGTAAGTCCAAGAACAGATGCGGTATTACTAGAAGCATTTTGTGAGATGACTGGTTACGAAGCTGTGTTGTTTCAGTCGGTTGATGCCCAGGGGCAGGATATTTATCATACCAATGTCATGATGGCGCTCGGAGAAACCTTTATGGTGATCTGCCTGGATACCATTAAGGATGAAGCGCAGCGGAATAGAATCAAAGCCGTTAGCTCGGCGAGTAATAAAGAAATCATTGAATTAACTTTTGACCAGATCCTCGCTTTTGCAGGTAATATGCTGCAACTGAGAAATGATGATGGAGAAACTTTTCTGGTCATGTCCCAACAAGCTTACGAATCCCTACGACCTGATCAGATTCAGGCGATAAAAGAGCATACCAATATTCTTTATAGTCCCATTAACACGATAGAAAAATTCGGAGGAGGTAGTGCCCGCTGTATGATGGCGGAAATCTTCCTGCCCCTTAAAGACTAATGTAAGATTTGTTCGATTTAATAATTCCTTAATATGCTTAATGTAAAGGAATCTATGTATTGAGCTAATTTTGCAGACTTAAGAGTATGAAATTTTTAATAAACCAAACTTCAAAATTCATGAGAAGGTTATTTACAACATTGCTTTTTTCCGCATTGGTAATGGTATCTTTTGCTCAGACAATTACCGGAACCGTGTTGGATTCTGAAACAGGTGAGCCTTTAATCGGGGCTTCTGTATTACTTGAAGGGACCAATCAAGGGGTTGCTACTGATTTCGATGGTATGTTTGAACTAACAGATGTCGAAAAAGGAGAACAATCATTATTGATCTCTTACACTGGTTATTCTGAGCTTAGACAAGCAGTTACTGTTGCTGACGGATCAAATGATCTAGGTAAAGTAATGCTTAATGTAAATGCAGTTGGACTCGCTGAGGTTAATGTAATCGCTTCGATTGCAGTTGATCGTAAGACTCCGGTTGCTGTTACAACTATTAAAGGTGAAACTGTAGAGGCTTTAGTCGGAAACCAGGAATATCCTGAGATCCTACGTAAGACGCCATCAATCTATGTAACTAAGCAGGGTGGAGGATTTGGAGATGCACGTATTAATGTACGTGGATTCGACCAAAATAACATCGCTGTTATGATCAACGGTATTCCTGTAAATGACATGGAGAACGGTTGGGTATACTGGTCTAACTGGGCTGGTTTGTCTGACGTTACTTCTAGCTTACAGGTACAACGTGGTCTTGGAGCTACTAAATTAGCGGTTCCGTCTGTAGGTGGTTCTATTAACATTATCACTAATGCTGCTGACTTCAAAAAAGGAGGAAATGTAAGCATCGGATTAGGTAATGATGGATTCCAGAAATACGGCGTAATGCTTTCTTCTGGTAAGACAGAGAAAGGATTTGCTGCAACTGCACAATTTACACATACACGTGGTGATGGTTATGTAGATGGTACTGCATTCCGTGCTTATTCTTATTTCCTTTCTTTATCTCAGGATATTACAGACAACTCAAGTATCTCTTTCTCTGTTGTTGGAGCGCCACAATGGCACCACCAACGTTTAAGTAACCGTTTTGACCGCTTAAATGTAGGTAACTTCCTAGAAGATGATACGGATTATGATGGTTCTGAAGGTGTAGCTCAAGAAGATCGATACGGTCGTCGTTTTAATACGACTTGGGGTATGTTAGATGGTAAAGAGTTTAACTGGAGACGTAACTTCTACCACAAGCCAAAAGCATTCTTGAACCACTACTGGACGATTAATGATAAGACTAGTCTTAAGACTTCTGCTTATGTTTCTCTTGGTAGAGGTGGAGGAACTGGTCCTCGTGGACGTATTCAGGTAGATACTTCTGGAGCACGTATTTTTGATTCTTTCAGTGGTTTAGGTGCTGGTATTCATGATGCAAATGGTCAGGTTCGATTTGATGACCTAGTAGCTTATAATCAAGGTCAGGAAGTTGCTGGATTTGGTGATGCTGATTCAAATAGCGGATTCACTACTTCTTCAGGAGATGGATTCATCCGTCGAGCGTCTATGAACTCACACAACTGGTATGGAGCTTTATCTACTTTGACTCACGATCTTAATAGTAAACTGACCCTGACGGCAGGTTTGGATTTACGTTATTATAAAGGTATTCACTACCGTCGCTTAGAAAACTTATTAGGTAATCAATTCTATTTAAGCCGTGCGGATGATAATAATCCTGCTAACGAGATTACAGATGAGTCAGCTGCTGAATTCGGAAACTTCTCTGATAACAGTTATAAAGATGGTAACAACGTATTGAACTACTGGAATGATGGTCTTGTAAACTGGACGGGATTATTTGCTCAGGTAGAGTATAGTGATGATAAGATTAGTGCTTTCCTTTCTGGTAACGTTTCTAACCAAGGATTCAAGCGTATTGATTACTTCAACTACTTGGATTCTGATCCAGCGCGTGAAACGGACTGGCAAAACTTCCTTGGTGGTAACGTTAAAGCTGGAGTAAACTATAATATTGATGATAATAATAATGTATTCTTCAATACTGGTTTTATCTCTAAGCAGCCATTATTTGATAATGTATTCATCAACTTTGTAAATGAAGTGAATGAAACAGTAGAGAATCAAAACATTACTGCATTTGAAGCTGGATATGGTTACCGTTCTGGTGTATTCAATGCTAAATTCAATGCATACTTTACAAAATGGACGAACCGTCAATTTGACGAGACTGTTCAGAATGATTTAAGCCAGGATATCTTATTCAACTATACAGTTGATCAGACGCACACTGGTATTGAGCTTGAGTTTGATTATACTCCAATTCGTACACTTACCTTCCGTGGTATGTTATCAGTAGGTAACTGGGTTTACTCTGATGACTTCGTAGCAAGAGGTAATAATGTAGATACTCAGACTCCAGAAGGTGAGTTCACTATCTTCGGAAAAGACTTGAGAGTAGGAGATGCAGCACAGACTACATTAAGCTTAGGTGCTAACTACGAGATCGTACGTGGTTTCAATGTATATGCAGACTACTACCTAGCGGACAATCTTTACGCTAATTTCGATGTGACGGATAGCGATTTCCGTAATCCTAATCCTGAAGTAGTGAAAATTCCTAGCTATAGCTTAGTTGATGCAGGACTTTCTTACAAATTCCCATTAGCGGATTACGATGTTACTTTCCGTTTCAACGTAAACAACTTATTTGACACTTGGTATATCTCTGAGTTATTTACAAACAATACGGACGATTTATTAAGCAACCGAGGATTCGTTGGATTTGGACGAACTTGGAACGCTGGACTTAAATTCCGATTCTAA
>JAHDHW010000185.1 GCA_020631105.1 Saprospiraceae bacterium
TAAGCAGGACATCGAACGTCACCAAAATAATAAACTAAGCCCACGCCAAGCATAGCATACATATCATTATTATTAGAGTTTCCACGCTGGCGACCTGGTTGTCCGATTTGAACGCCTTCTGAAAAAGGAATAGAAGGATCTGAAAGGTCAACTGCAATCTGCCCGTGCAGAGCTTCTAAGTCGTCAAAGTCTGGATAGACCGTACTCACATCATCAAGGTAGTCTGTGAATAAGCGACGGGCACTTAATTCGAAGTTTAAACTCCACTCATAACTGAGGTCAATCTTTAAACCTATACCATAGGCAATCGCTCCCTGAAGAGTAGAGTATTCTTCACCTTTAAATTGACCTTCAGTCCCTAGTGGTCGAAGGTCTACCCATTCACCCTGGTATTCAGCCTGAGGTTCGAAGTTGAATACGGAGAGACCAGCGAATAAATAAGGAGTATAAAACTCGTCGCGGCTACCGTGTTTATAAGGAAGAAAGTTGAATTCAAATTGAGCAGTACCGTCTAATAAACGTGAGCGAAAGTGTAGATTACGTTGTTGTTGGAAAGAATTGTCAGAGTCCGAATCGTAAGCACTAATAGATCCGTAATTGGCAGAAAATTTAACACAAACACGTTCGTTGAAATTATAACGACCTACTAAGCCTCCCGCAAAAGCAGGATCAATGTTGAATTCTGTATTGATATCACCGAAATAGTAAGAAGTGCCTAGCCAGCCTCCGGCTTCCCAACCCATTTGAGCATGCGCCCAAATACTGCTAATAACGAAAAGAATAGTGCTAATTTTCTTCAAGACTGTTTAATTTTTGGGACGGAAAAGACCGCCTTTATGTTCATGAGGGTGCAAAGTTAGTATAAAACGGTCAAAGTAGCTAGTTTGGTATTTTTTGAACGCTTCAAACTTTGCATATACTTACCCTTGAATCAAAAATATCGCCGGAACTTTATGTAAGTCAGGGATTTTGGTAGATTTCCAGGATTTAACCGTCTTTGTACGGATATATTCTTGTGGAGTGGTAATCCTTGCAGCGATACAGAATCGCGTATTTGGAGCAAGGGTTTTTAACACTTGTTCGATCAATTTCGTATTACGATAAGGTGTTTCAATAAAAATTTGAGTTTGACGATGACGAATAGAAGATTGCTCTAGTCGCTTTAAATCTTTAGCTAATTCATGAGGCTTAGGAGAGAGATAGCCCTGAAAAGCAAAGGATTGACCATCCATTCCAGAGGCCATTAAAGCTAAAAGGATAGAAGACGGCCCTACCAGCGGAATAACCTGAATCCCTTGATCATGTGCGTATTGCACAACTACAGCTCCCGGGTCAGCTACGCCAGGGCATCCGGCTTCTGAAAGTAACCCAATATCATGGCCTTCTTTCGCAGGGTCGAGGAAGCTTGCAATGTCTTCCTGAGGAGTACGTTTATTGAGTTCAAAAAAGGTTAATTCGTTAAAAGGCTTGACAGGGTTGGTCGTTTTAATGAAATGACGGGCGGTTTTTGCCCTTTCAGCGATAAAATAGTCCAGCTGATGCATGATTTTAATAACATATGCAGGGATGGTAGGCACATCAGTTTCGCCAAGTGGAGTAGGAAGAAGATATAATTTACCGGTGGGCACGGATTTAATATTTAGTGATGATTGGATCTGATAAATGCTATGAAATGGAAAGGTATTGAATTTTGCTGCTGCAGAATACTGTTTTGAAGATTTTTTTGAGTTTGTATGCCATACAGGACTACATTTTTTCTATTCCTATTTCGATGCACATTTCCATTCCTATTCTTATTTGTATTCCGTAACTTTGCAACTTATGAACGCTGGATACAATATCGTACTGCCCCAATTCGAAGGTCCTTTCGATCTTTTGCTTTTCTTTATTGAGAGAGACGAGTTAGATATCCATGATATTCCTATCGCAAAAATCACCAATGATTTCTTAACCTATATTCAGCAAATGGAATCGCTGAATATCGATTTGGCGAGTGAGTTTATACTGGTAGCTGCTACTTTGATGCGAATCAAAGCAAAAATGCTTATCCCGCGTAAACCAGTGGATGAAGAAGGAAATGAAATTGACCCAAGAGAAGAACTTGTTGCACGATTACTTGAGTATAAGCGATACAAAAGTGTACTTGAGGAAATGCGTAAGCTTGAAGAGGATCGGGCTTTTAGAAACCCTCGAGGAAATACCTCAAAAGAATTACGCAGTATTGCAGAGCGAGCTTTAGTTGATGTAGAGTTAGAATCGCTAACACTCTTTAAGCTCATGAAAGCTTTTGAGCGGGTGATGAATCGAATGGAGGATCGAAAGCGAAAAACTGTACACCGCGTTTATACCTACCGGCATACCGTTCCTGGAGAACAAGTATACCTCTTGTCAAAAGTAAAGAGAGGAAAGAAGACAGACTTCCGTACAATCTTTGGAAGATGTGAAGATCGAATTCATGCGATCGTTACTTTTTTAGCTTTGTTGGAATTGGTTAATCTGCAAAAACTCAAATGCATACCTGGAGAAGGCATAAATAATTTTTGGCTGACCATGCCAGATCTCGAAGATCAGCGGCCGGATATTGTTCATGAGGAAGAAGAGTAACTAAAGCCAGGTATGAAGATCATCCAGATAACAGACTTGCATGTTGATGAAGAAGGGGAATACCCTTTTGATATTGACGTCCGCAAAAATCTGTTAAGAATGCTTACTTATATAAAGAAGGAAAAACCTGATCATTTGGTTGTTTCAGGTGATTTATGCTATCGGGATCCCAAGCCTGCAATCAAAGAATGGGTGAAAGAAATACTGGACTATAGTGAAGTACCTTATAGCGTAATAGCCGGTAATCACGATGATTCAACAATGCTTGCAGAGGTTTTTCAGTTGAAGCACTTATTGAATGAGGGAGAGTTATACTTTGCGAAAAAGATTGAAAAAGAAACGGTTTTGTTTTTGGACTCCGCAAAAGGAGCTTTGTCAAAAAAGCAGACGAATTGGTTGAAGCGGCAACTTAAAAACGCAAATGATGATGTTTTAATTTTTATGCATCATCCACCTGTCAAAGCTGGTGTTCCTTTTATGGATCAGCGATATCCCCTGCAATATATTGAAGCCTTACAGCAGCTTTTTTTCGAACATCCGGCAAATATCCATGTATGCTGTGGTCATTATCATGTTGAGAAAACCATTCGCCTCAAGAATCTTACCGTCCAGATTACGCCGTCTTGTTTCTTCCAGATCGATCAGCATAGCTCAGAATTTAAAGTAGATCACCACCGAATTGCATATCGAGAAGTTGTCGTGGAAGGAGACGTACTAAAAAGTACAGTACGTTACTTTAATGGAAGTAAAAAGTAATCCTCTCTTAAGTATTTTTCTATTTATTCACTGATGCTAACGTGCCAGGAATCTACTCCTGTTAAATCACCCAAAACTCTGGGTTCAAGCCTAATGACTTGACTTGAGCTTTGATCTCGTTTTGATAGGTTGGATTAGTAATGATAATAAGTTCTGGATTATATTGTTTAGCAAACGCTGGTGTAACGATAGATTGCGCAGTACCCGGAAGGAACTTGCCCTGGCGTTTGGTATTAATGTCTACAATAGATGGCACTTCTACCTTTAGGTCAAACATATTGAAAAAAGAAATGGCTCTTGCCCCAGCACCCCAAGCCAGCGTACGCTGACCTTTGTTTTGCTTTAGGTTATGTATTTTTTCCTTGGCTTCTGCTTTTAAGGTTTTAAAAGCTTCCGTAAAAGCCTGAACAGTTTGATAAAGCTCCTGTACCTGATCCGCGTCCGGCGTAGCCGGATCTTGCCCGAGGGGACGAGGTTTTGCCTCAGCGGCCAAATATTCATTTTGCCAGCAGGGATACACCTGTAGCACATCAAAGCCATAGCGTTCTAATAGATATTTCATCGAGGTGTTCCCGAACCAGCTACGGTTTTCATAGACTACATTCCAAATTACCTGATTACCAAAGGTATGTTGAACAAAAGGCGCATCGAAGTAGGCAATGGTTTCTTTCCGTTCTCCCAAGTTTTCCCGAATGGTTTTGACGATCGCGATAGGATCATTGATGACCGAAAGGACGTGGCGACAAGTCACTAAGTCGCAGTCGATATTCTGGTAGTCAGTGGTATAATAATCTCTGATGAATTGTAAGTCTACCCCATTCTTTTTAAAGCTTGAAAAATCAAAGCCCGGATCAATTCCGATCCCTTTGCTCTTACTTATGTTACAAATAGTTTTTAGGAAATATCCATCACCACATCCGACATCCAAAATTGTACTTTGATGGAGATTGTAAGTCTTTTGCAATTTTTGGCTAATCTCGTTCGTATGCTCAATAAAAATCGGCGAATGGGCATTAGAAAAATCATACTCATCGAAACACATTTTTGCCGGATCGTATCCTTCGTTACCAACATAGCCACAATAATGGCAGAAGCGCAATTGAATTTGACCACGGACAGCGTTTAAGGCTTCTTCTACTGAGTTACTCATTACGCCATCCATTGTAGGAATGGGCGGCAGGGTGAAAAAATCCTCAGTATGTGTGCTGCCACATAGATAACAAGGCTGTGAATTTGATGAATGACCTGTAGCTGTGCTCATAAATGAATAGAGTTGTTTTAAAGTCCATATTCAAATAACATTCCATTATTCCACATATGTATTGTTAGGCTTTTTTTGCCTAACATTATAAAAATCAGAAGCTTACATTATCTTTGGTTTATGATGAAGCGATTTCTGGAATTTATAATAAAGGCTTTTGGAGCGATCAACGAATTGGTCGGGAAAGCGGCTTCGTGGTTAACATTAATACTGGTCTTATTAGTTTGTTATAATGTACTAATGAGAAAAGTATTTGACACAGCGGATGCCTGGAGAGGGGAGCTAGAATGGCATTTATTTGCTTTGATATTTTTGCTGGGGGCAGGATATGCCTTAAAGCACGAGCGACATGTGCGTGTAGATTTATTCTATTCAAAGTACAAACCTAAAGATAAAGCCTTGACGGATTTGATAGGAGGTTTGGTATTCCTGATCCCCTGGTGTGTATTAGTGATTTATTATGCCTGGTCCTTTGCGAAGGGAGCCTGGGTAATTAATGAGGGATCCTCTAATACGGATGGGTTACCCTATCGATTTTTTATAAAATTTGCAATTTCCATTGGTATTGGTTTATTGCTGTTGCAAGCGATTGCAAGTATTGCAGAATCAGTTTTGGTACTAATAGGTGCGGACTCATTAAACAAGGAAGAATAGGAATGGAGATACTAGCGCTGTTATTATTCATAAGTATTTTGGTGTTGATCCTTTATGGATACCCGGTGGCATTTACACTAGGAGGGATTTCTATAATTTATGCTTTGTGTTTTTTAGATCCTGCTAGTTTTTCTGCCCTACCTCCAAGGATCATGGGGGTGATGAGCAATACCCTTTTGATAGCAGTGCCGCTATTTATTTTTATGGGGATTATGCTTGAAAAGTCCGGCTTAGCAGAAAGCTTATTGGAGACGATGGCGATGCTTTTTGGTAGTGTGCCGGGGGGATTGGCAATCTCAGTGGTGATTGTAGGTGCCTTACTTGCAGCGTCCACCGGAATTGTAGGTGCTACGGTGGTCACGATGGGATTGATTAGTTTGCCTACTATGCTACGGCGGGGATATAAGCCTGAGCTGGCAACCGGAACGATAGCATCGTCTGGGACCTTAGGGCAGATTATTCCTCCATCTGTGGTGCTGGTTTTATTAGGAAGTGTGCTCCAGGTTTCGGTTGGTGATTTATTTAAAGCAGCTTTGCTACCCGGGGTATTATTAGTCCTGGTATACATAGGATATATTGCTTTTACGGCAATCCGGAATCCGTCAATTGCGCCGAGCATTCCTCCTGAGGAGATAAAAGCTTTTCTTGCTCAAAAGAATGTAGCTTTGAAAATTGCGACGGCCTTCATTTTGCCTTTGCTCTTGATTGTTGCGGTATTGGGTTCGATATTCAAAGGGATTGCTACGCCGACTGAGGCAGCAGGAATTGGTGCATTCGGAGCAATAATATTAACCTTTATCCAGCGAAAATTAAACCTCAAAACTTTACAGTCGGTCATGCGTGAAACAACGCATTTGACCTGTATGGTTTTTGTGATTTTATTAGGCGCGACTACTTTTTCATTTGTGTTTCGGGAAATGGGCGGAGACGTTTACTTAGTAGAGCTGATTGAGAATTCGAACCTCTCTCCTACGGTGTTTTTACTGCTGGTGATGTTGGTGATTTTTGTTGCTGGATTCTTTATTGACTTTATTGAGATCATCTTTATTATTGTACCGGTTGTCGCACCGATCTTTATTCAGTATGAGATGAATCTGATTTGGATTGGGATTTTGATTGCGTTGAATTTACAAAGCTCTTTTTTGTCCCCTCCCTTTGGTTTTTCTCTTTTTTATCTCAAAGGTGTAGCTCCCCCTGAAGTGACGACACAGCATTTGTATCGGGGCATCGTTCCGTTTCTTATTATTCAAGTCTTTTTCCTTTTAGCAGTTGTGTTCTTTCCGGAGTTAGTGCTGTGGAATATAGATTAGTTTGACTCGGGTATTAAATAATTACCATTAGAGTCAACAGAATAGGAAGGAAGGCTAAGATTTTTTTCGAAATAATCATATCCTGGTTTTAAAGATCTCCAAAAAAAATCCTGTTGTGGAAATTTTTTGACTGCCTTTTCTAAGTTTGCTGAACTCATCTTAAAAGGAAAGATATAGATAGGAATCGGTGACTCTTCTTTTGCAAGTACCGCGAATAAGTATAGTTCTTCAATTTTTTTGTCTGTAATGGGAATACAACCTACGGTTTGACATGCCCCATGAATGTAAATATCAC
This sequence comes from Saprospiraceae bacterium, assembly GCA_020631105.1. Taxonomy (GTDB): domain Bacteria; phylum Bacteroidota; class Bacteroidia; order Chitinophagales; family Saprospiraceae; genus JAHDHW01. The sequence goes on from JAHDHW010000185.1 coordinate 6,881, forward strand.
TTCCGGGTTGTTTAGGATCACTCAATATTAAGTCTGAAGCATTCGGGTAGTTTACGCGTAATGAAAGGTGGTAACTACTCTTGGGATTGTAATGGCTGAGATTATAAAAGCCTTCTGGAATTTGGCGGTCTCCTTCTTTTCGTTTAGGGCCTAAAGTACCAGAGTTTTTACAAAACGGGTATTGAGTCAGTAATCGAAATTGAGTTTCATTTTTTGATTTCGCCCAGACTTCAAGCACCTCTTCCTCTTTGAAAGCACGCAGATGTAAATTAAAGTTAAACGGATCAATCGACTGCTGCTGTAGTTGCTTGAAAATTTTCCCTTCCAAATTTCCAAAGGCTTCTCTGACACGCGGGAAGCGTAACTGAGTCTGAAGAAAAGGGTAAGCAGAGGAGCTTTCCCAATTAAAGCTTGTAGGTGGGTTTTCCATACAAGAGTTAAATAAAATAAGAACTAATAAATACCGAAAGTAAAACATCTAACAAGGGGGTCAAATCTGTAAACTATTATAAAATACCTTTTCGGTAAGTTTAGCCCAGCTAGCTGCTTTTTTTCTAAATGCATCGTAAGATGCATAAGCTTCTCTGGATAAAGGATCGCCAGCAATTTCCTCCTGAAGTGCTTCTTCGTTGTATTGACGAAGAGTTGCTAAGACCTCATCCGGGAATTTACGAATATCGACTTTTTCATCAATAAGCTTTTCAAGGTAGATAGTATTCTTTGCTTCGAATTCGGAGAGCATCCAGACATTTACCCGGGCAGCGGCAGTACGTAGGATGGCCTGAAGGTCAGGCTCCAATGCATCGAATTTAGGTTTGTTAATGAAGAACTCCAAAGTAGTACCTGCTTCGTGCCACCCTGGGGTATAATAATATTTTGCAATTTGGTAGAACCCCATTTTGTAATCGTGGTAGGGACCAATCCATTCGGTTGCATCAATTACTCCACGCTCCAGTCCGGTGTATAGTTCACCGCCAGGTAGTAAGACAGGAGCACCTCCGGCCTTTTTTAGGACCTTAGACCCTACTCCGGGGATCCGCATTTTTAACCCTTTGAAATCTTCAATGCTATTAATCTCGCGATTAAACCAACCTCCCATCTGTACCCCAGTATTGCCGCCAGGAAACGGAACTAAGCCTACATCTGCATAAAGTTTTTCCCAGAGTTCAAGTCCACCTCCGGAATATAGCCAGGCGTTCATTTGCTGCGCATTCATCCCAAAAGGAATGGAGGCAAAAAACTGAGCGGCCGGGAGTAGCCCCTTCCAGTAATAACCAGCTCCGTGTCCGATCTCAGCAGCGCCACTTCTGACTGCATTAAATGCTTCGAGTGGTGGAACCAACTCTCCACCGCCAAATACCTGGATTTGCATGCGTCCAGCGGACATCTCTTCCACCCATTGGGCAAATAAATTACAACCTTCACCAAGTGCCGGGAAATCAGGTGGCCAGGTGGTGGTCATTTTCCATTTATATTTTTTGCCGGTGATGATATTGGGACCACTATCTTGTGCTAGATTTTTACCACCGCAAGAGCGAATGGCAAGTGGAAGTGATATTGTACCAAGGGCAAGCCCTTTGAAGAATGTTTTTCTGGATAACTTTTTCATGCGTAATCAAATTATGCTCTGCTCGAAGATATGATTTTCGTGGATCAGAGTTGGTGACGATCAGCGAATTATTAATATTTAAGGGCTAATTAAAAACAAGGGAGGATTATATTGAGAATCATATTAAAATTATATCTTTAGTGTAATTCTCTACTAATCTATAGCATGGCTGATACTACGGATACAACGCTGAAAAACCTGGAAAAGGTACTTCTTAAGAATGGACGAGCTGCATGTCCTAATCCTGAATGTACAAAATCAATTATTTCGGAAGAAAAAGAAGGGCGAGCAGGAACTTCAATATTAGAATATTGGTGCGAAAACGAAGAATGTCGTTTCCATAAACGAAGAGTGATTTCGATCTCTATCGGGAAAGGTATTATGGAACAGGTAAGAGGAGGTCTTAGTATGTTGAGTAAACGGGCAATCACAGGAGTTATTGGTCTTTTTCTGTTGGTTGGTGCCACACTCGGAAATTATGTTCCGAAATTACTTGGGCTGGCAGATGAGGAAGATTCGGCAATTGTAGAAATTCGAAAACAAAATGAAGCATTAAGAGATCAGATCAAAACGCTGACAGATAATAAGGTAATTCCAACTGAGTACGAAAATACAGGAAGTGGCCGAATTACCGAAAAAGATAAAAAAATAGCACAGCTGGAAAAAGAGGTGAGCGAATTAAAACAGATGATGGCCGTACTTCCTTTATGTGAATCTGACCTGAGAGGGATGATCAAAGAGGCGGAGAAACTGATGAAGAATGATGACCTGGTTAATGCCCGGAAAATATTTGAACGCATAAATACAGATCCGCGGGTTAAGAATGCTTTTCTGGCTCCGGAGAATAATCCCTTGCTTAAAAGGATGGTGGAAAGAATGGCAGATTCGTATAGCAATATTCTGAATCGCTTTACTTATGAATATTTTAAAGATGCGGAATCTTTTCGATTCTATCAGGACTTTCTCGACACCTTTCCAGTACCTGCAAAGGATATTTATTTGGGGAAGGCATTCTATAATTACCCGAATTATTTTAAAGGTACAATTCCACAAAAGGAGAGCAAACGTTATCAGTTAATTGCGGTACAACATTATTTGATGGCAGCAAGAGATCGCCGTTTTTCTAATTCGGAGCAATATATTATTTCTGCGATTGATAATGTACTTAAGCTATATGGACTCTTTAAGTACAAGTTTCAGAGTGAGCCCATTCCAGATGATTATGTAACGATTGAAATGGCTATCGAAAATAGAGATGCGCTTACGCTGAAGCGAAGGATTGATACCTTGCAGGGGATTATTGATAAGTTGGG
>JAHDHW010000186.1 GCA_020631105.1 Saprospiraceae bacterium
TCGTAAGTACTATCATAAAACATCTTGGAGTCTTAGCTGTTATCCATCCAGACGTTGCCCCGCATCGTCAATGACGGATTAATAAAACTTGCGGCAAACCCCAGGGCTGTAAAACTTTATTAATTATACAACAAGTCTTTTACGATGAGTAAACCATTACTTACCCTTATTTTCGTATGTCTATTTAGTCTCTCATTAAGTGCTCAAGCACTCACAGGTAAAGTTACCGACTCCGCCAACCGACCTATCGCTGATGCGCTGATTCAAATGAATGAACACCATTGTCATTCGGATGCTATAGGCCGATTTGAGATCAATAAAATTGCTTTAGGAGATACGGTTGTTGTCAGTTTTTTGGGATTCGACCCTGCGAGCATTACGATTACGCCTTCAGATCTCGAACGCCCCTTAAACGTTGTTTTACAGGAGGCTACCTTTGATCTAGATCAGGTTACGGTTTCCAATGCCGTTCAATCTGTTAATCAGGTAGCGTCTATTGACTTAAAAACAAATCCAGTTCGATCCGCTCAGGAGATTTTGCGGCGTGTGCCGGGCTTAATGATTAGCCAGCATGCCGGAGGAGGAAAAGCAGAACAGATTTTTCTGCGTGGTTTTGATATTGATCATGGTACGGACATCGCAATTTCTGTTGATGGGATGCCGGTGAATATGGTTTCTCATGCACATGGACAGGGTTATGCAGATCTTCACTTTTTAATTCCGGAAACAATTGAAACGATTGATTTTGGGAAAGGGCCTTATTATGCGGACCAGGGTAATTTTAATACCGCAGGATATGTTGATTTTCGCACGAAGGACCGCTTGAATGAAAATACGTTTGGACTGGAGTATGGACAGTTTAATACCATGCGAGTTTTGGGTTTGTTTGATTTGCTAGGTAAGCAGGAGAATCAGGATGCTTATATCGCAACGGAGTATCTCTTGACGGATGGACCTGTTGAATCACCACAAAATTTTAATCGCCTCAATTTAATGGCGAAGTATACGAGTAATCTAAAGGGGGGAGACCGTATATCTTTTATGGCTTCACATTTTCAAAGTAAATGGGATGCCTCCGGTCAAATTCCGGAACGCTTGGTAAATAATGGGACCATTAGTCGCTTTGGTGCTGTTGATGATACGGAAGGAGGAGAAACAAGCCGGACAAATTTTAACCTTGAATTCACCAAAGTCTTAAGCAAAAATCAATTCCTTAAAACGAATGTTTTCTACAGTAAATACGATTTTGAACTGTTCTCCAATTTTACTTTCTTCTTAGAGGACCCTGAAAACGGAGATCAGATCCGACAGTTTGAGAGCAGGGATATTTTTGGTTTTCAGTCCAAAGTATTTTCTAATTATTCGCTGGGCCTTACAGACCTGGAACTGACCTATGGTATTGGACTTCGTTATGACGATATTGATGATAACGAATTATCACACACCGCTAATCGAAAAACTACCTTGGAGCAATTAAGCCTTGGAAATGTCGATGAAACCAATGGCTATGGATTTGTCAATGCGGAGTTTGACCTTGGCAAGTGGTTAATTAATCCGGGACTTAGATTTGATCTTTTTAACTTTAATTACGCTAATCGTTTAAGCCCATTATATGATAATCGCTCTGAAACGAAGGGGCGCGTCTCTCCAAAATTAAATATTATTTATAACCCAAATTCGGAATGGCAATTCTACTTTAAATCAGGTGTCGGGTTTCACTCCAACGATAGTAGGGTAGTGGTCGCTCAGGAAGGGCGACAGATCTTACCAGCAGCCTATGGTGCGGACCTTGGAGCAATCTGGAAACCACTACCAAGGCTTTGGCTAAATGCTGCAAGCTGGGCGCTATTTTTGGAGCAAGAATTTGTTTACGTCGGTGATGCCGGGATCGTTGAACCAAGTGGTAGAACTTTTCGGGAAGGACTTGATTTCGGATTTAGGTATCAGTTTTTGGATCACTGGTTTGTTGATGCTGACGCGACCTATGCCTATGCCCGTTCGGTGGATGATGAACAAGGAGAAAACTATATTCCCCTGGCGGTCGAATGGATGTCGAGTGGTGGATTAAGCTATCAACACTCTAAAGGATTCTCCGCAGGCATTCGCTATCGCTACGTAAAAGACCGCCCGGCAAATGAAGATAATAGTATTGTCGCAAAAGGTTTTTTCGTGACGGATGTGAATGCCAATTATCGCTTCCAACATTTGAGCTTGGGCTTTGCTATCGAGAACCTATTCAATGTAGATTGGAACGAAGCACAGTTCGCTACCGAATCCCGCCTCTTGAATGAAACAGAGCCAGTAGAAGAAATTCACTTTACACCAGGGACTCCTTTCTTTTTCAAAGGGATGTTAAAATATAGTTTCTAAGAGCATATCCAATTACTTAAGTGGCTGTTTAAGCTATTTGGGCAACCCTTATAACAATAAATCCGTATATTGTTATAAGGGCTTTTTTATTAAACTATCCATGATAAGCCCTCTATTAAGCAACTAAAATATCCAAAGCAATGAAAAAATTAATTCCACTCTTCCTATTAGTGGCTTCTGTCACTTCTTTATTTGCCACTCATAACCACGCCGGTGAAATCATCTACCAACAAACCGGAGAGGATCAAATCGAGGCAACCATTATTACTTATACTAAATTGAGCTCAGTCGCTGCCGATCGGGATAGCCTTTACCTATGTTGGGGAGATGGATTGTGTGAGTTTGTCTATCGGGTAAACGGCCCGAATAATGAAGGAGAAATTTTGGGGAATAATGTCAAAATGAATCATTACACTGCTAGCCATACTTATCCGGAACTAGGTGTTTATACACTTGCGCTTGATGATCCTAACCGAAGTGATGGTATACTTAATGTCAACTTCCCTAATTCTGGTAATATTATGTTTTCTCTGAGGACGCAAGTCTACTTATTAGGGAATAATCCGGCGATGTATAATAGTTCCCCGGTCTTGTTACAAGCGCCGATTGATATCGCATTTGAAGCAGCTCCATTTATGCATACTCCCAATGCTTTTGATATTGAAGGAGACAGTATTGCTTACGAATTGATTGCTCCGGTTGATGTTCAAAATTATGAACCCGTAACGAATATTAATCCAGGTCCGGATAATAATATTGATATGAATGCAGAGACGGGCCTTTTAATTTGGGATGCTCCGCAACAGCCGGGAATGTATGTCATAACTTATGCGGTGCGATCCTACCGTAATGGTCAATTAGTTGGGGAAGTCATTCGGGATATGTTAATCGATGTGCTACCTGTTCAGTTAGCCGCTCCGGATATAGAAATCAATGGCATAACTAATAATGAAACGATTCTTTCAGTTACTCAGGGAGATACCGTTCGACTTGAAATAGAAGCGGTCGATCCTGAAATGGGAAACAGCGTTTTTATTACTGCGACCAGTGGTCTTTTTGATTACTTCTCCATTCCGGCGACTTTCAGTAGTGAGATGAATGGTAATACTGCTAATGCTACTTTCGAATGGATCGTTCGGGCAGAGCACCTAAGGGCGTTCCCTTATCAATTAGCCATTAAGGCTGAAAACGATGTAACTGATCATCCTGCTTCCCAAATAGCGGTGGTTCGTTTTAGAACAGTCGACTTTGTGTCAAGCACCCTTCCGGAGCCCGAAGCGATTGCATTAAGACTACTGCCTAATTTTGTTACTAACGGGCAACTTGTGGTAGAGTATGAAGCTGAAGATTTTTCAGAGTTCGCATACACCATTTTTAGTAGCACAGGTAAAGCCCTTAGAAGTGGATATTTATTCGCTGGTCGTACCAACCTGGAACTACACGGTCTTCCAAAGGGTGTTTACTATTTCAATACGGAGATTAAAGGGCAGCAAGTGAGCAAGGCATTTGTGATTGGCAGATAGTTTAAACAAAGAATATTACATCAAAGTAGAAAAGGGGAGTATACACAAGACTCTCCTTTTCTGTTTAGTACTAAGCCTTATCTCTTTTTGAAAATAAAATAGAAGCCGTAAATTAGGGCGCTTTTTTGAGCATAATATTTAGCCAAAGAATCAATGAGTAACAATAAAAACCTCCACGTATATAAAGACGAGAAAGTATTGGAAGTCACCTTGCGATGGTATAAACCTGTTGCCTATTTTACTGCGATTTTCTCGTTATTCTGGATGGGCTTTTTAGCAATCTGGTATGCTATGGCTTTATCTGGCCCTGCGCCCGGAGTTGCATTAGTATTACCTTTGCTGCATGTAGGTGCCGGCTTTGCGATGATATATTATACCTTGTGTCTCTTTCTAAATAAGACCTACATTGATATTGATGATGGATTCTTGACGGTCCATCACGCGCCCATTCCCTGGTGGAAGGGAAATAAAACTATTCCTATTGAAGAGGTCGAGCAATTATTTGTAAAAGAAAAAATCACAAAAGGCGAAAATTCAACCACTCGAACTTACAGTCTTCTGGTTAAATTGAAATCTGGGCTGACTCGTGTTCTAATGGATATTTCTCATGCTTCAAGCGAGCAAATGCAAGAGATAGAAACGGAGCTGGAGGCCTACCTTGGAATCGAAGACGAGCCTGTAGAGACAGAATATAAAGGAGGAAGTAAACGAAGAAAAAGAAAAGAATATCGACGCAAAAATGACCTGCAACTTTCTGATCATGCTTTGGGCCCCGTTTATTCAGCGACCGTAGAATCAGCGATAAATATAGAAAATACATCCTGGCAGATTACCAGTATAACACAGTATGACTGGAAGGATGGGAATAGCGATAAATTATTCCAGTTGTCTGATGGTGCAATTGCAGAATATTATCTATTCATCCGCCAGATTCAGGGATTGCTTTATGCGTTTAAGGAAAAGACCATGAATCCGGCAATTGCTCAAAGCCTGCTGTTTAATCCAGAGACTCCCTCTGAATTTTTTAAACTAAAAGGAATGGGATATAACTTGGCGAGAGATTTAAAGGGTAAAAAATATATTAGTGGTATTCAGGGCGCAATAGAAGTGCGTGAATGGCTATACACCGCCGAGGATAATCAATCGCAAATTCGCATCCTAGATGCCGGAGGAGTGTTGAGCTATGAATATGGAGAACGAGTTCATCCGAATAAAATCACTTTTGGTTTGGACCTCAACTCACCTCCCCAAAAGCAGCAGTCGATTCAGGAAAGAAGATGGGATGAGGAAGATTTGGTTTGATCGCTTTTAAGTTCAGAACGCTGGATGTTGGGACGCCAGTTTAATCTAAGATTATTTTTTAATAGAAAACGGCTCTATTTCAATCGTTGAAATAGAGCCGCTACTTTTATATAAAAATGTTTTTCCTTTTACTCTTGTGTAACGACAAGTCGTTTAGATTGAATTCTGTTTCTACCGCTACGAATTGAAACAAAGTAAATCCCACTTTCCCAATCAATACTATTAAGGAATAAATACTTATCATCGCCAGTGCCTCGAATCGTATTTTCAAACATTGATCTACCTAAAATATCTTTAATACTGATTTGATATTCTACTGTTCTTTCAGTATTGAAACTTAAAGTAAATGTTCCTGAAGTTGGATTCGGATATACCTTTAACTGATTTTGCTCAACCATCTCAATGGATGGCGCGGTGACCCCTTGCGGAGAAGATATTCCACAACTGCTGACGTCTGAAATACTAATACTAACGGAAGCTGAACTACCATTATACCCATTACTAAGGTAAATAGTTATACTCTGGATCGCTCCGAAAAGATTTACTTCAACACTACTTTCGTTTTCACCACTATAGGATTGATAGTTATAAGTATTTCCTGTGATATCAGTATAGTCTATTTGAATAATATCAATATACCTCGAAGATGGATTACCATTGATTTTCGATCCTAGATCACTGATCGTGAAACTTGGATCAGTTTGACCTTGAAGCTGAACAACTGCTTTGCTACTTCCTGCACCGTTATGTTGTAATGAAGCAGGGGAGAAGGTATTTACTTGATTTAAACAATTGTCGCAAGCATTTGGAATGCCATCATTGTCGTCATCTATCGTGTCATCTCCGTTCGGACAAATATCATTGATGTCGCAAACACCATCCATATCCACATCACTACATGGAGGGGCACATAAACTGACCTCAGAGATTGAGATACTTAGAGTAGAATTAGCCTGACCGTCATAAGCATCCGCCAAGCTAATGGTAATTGACTGCACAATTTCTGAAATGGAAATATTAAAACTACTGCCCTGGCTACCAAGGAAGGTACCATATGTTATGTCATTTCCTTGAGCATCAATATAATTAATAGTTACCTCTTCATTATACCGGTTTCTATTATTACCGTTGAGTTTTGCATTTACCTCTGAAACACTAAAGCTTATATCTTGTGTGTTTTCGGAGAATTCCAGTGTTGTACTTGTAGCTCCCGGACCATCATGGTCAAGAATGCTTACTGGAAAGGAGGAACTCTGATTGATACAATTAAAATCGCAATCATCCGGAATTCCATCGCCATCATTATCTAAATTATCATCTCCATTCGGACAAATATCATCTGCATCACATACGCCATCATTATCAGCATCTGCAAAAGTACCTACGCAATCACAGTTTGCATCAAACATATCATTGATCGTACAATCATTTCCATCATCGCAACTTGTACCCGCCATAACACAGTCATCGCAATCGTCCGGAGTACCATCACCATCAATATCTATCGTATCATCTCCGTTTGGACAAACATCATCTGCATCACATACGCCATCGTTGTCAGCATCTGCAAAAGTACCTGCACAATTACAATTTGAATCATAGACATCGTTTACTGTACAGTCATCTCCATCATTACAATTAGTGCCACTAAGCAAGCAATCGTCACAATCATCCGGAATTCCATCTCCGTCATTATCAACAGTATCATCTCCGTTTGGACAAAGGTCATTCGCATCACATACGCCATCATTATCAGCATCTGCAAAAGTACCTACGCAATTACAGTTTGCATCGTAGACATCATTAGTGGTGCAATCGTCACCATCATTACAGTTGTTTCCTATAACGCAAGAGCCAAAGTTGTCATAACAGAAATTAGTAGTTTCGCTAGTTGTAAATTCAGATCCTGATGCAAGTATATTGCCTTGTGCATCCGATACGGTATAGGAACCTTGTCCATATTGACAACAAATTCCATCTCCATAAGAGTCAAGAATTGTGAAATCAAAACAACCGTCATCAATACATACTAATGAACTTACTGTTGCACCTGCAGTAGGATACCCTGAGCTACTAAATACAATGTCGCCGCTTGAGTTAGTAATTTGCCAAGAGGTTTCAGCAGGGTAGTTATCCAGCGTTACGGAAACTGTAGTCAGGGTACAATCAGTACAAGCATCCGGGACGCAAGGATCTTGATCATCAGGGTCATCGTTGCCACAGTAACCATCCTGATCTGCGTCAGGAACCACTGTTCCTGTACAATTACAATAGGAATCAATAGCATCATTGATTGTACATGGATTTCCGTCATCACAAGCATTCCCAAACTCAGCACATTCCTGGCAGGCGGAAAGACAAGATGCATTATAAACATTATTTCGAATCAGATCACCAGGTTGAGTCCCGAAGCCCAGATTGAAATCCATTCCAACTCCAGACGTAAGATGACAATAACTCATTATCGTTCCTCCGGCAGGAATAATTGGATTATTCGCATCATAACAACTACCGGGGTTTCCTCCATTATTCGCAAGGTATTGATTTCCACAATCATCGATTTGAGTTGAATTACCGTTCCAACTACAGCTATGAGTATGTGGAGAACCTAGATTATGGCCGATCTCATGAGTTAATACATTTATCGTCCATGAATAAGATGGAACATCTTGGTAAGTAATATTTATACCACTATATCCAGTACGGTTAGAGTTGCGACATAATGCATTAAGATATGCAATTCCACCGCTTCCTTTTGTTCCAATTAAGTGTCCTAAATCTCCATTAAAAGAAGTTCCTATGGCGGCAGTAAATTGATCTAGGTAATCCCCTGTGCTTGGACCATTGTATGGATCCTCATTATCCCAGATTAATATTTGATTTAGACTTATGTTAATGGATTCGTTAGCATATAAAATAGCTACCTGGCTAAAAGCGCCAGCAATATAATTGTAAGTATCTGTTATATTTCCGAACCTTGAGAATAAATCGTAATCAACCTCAATGTACATTCGAACACAATTATCAGGATTTCCGGATGATCTTGTTTGGTTTTCTATTGATTCGTGAATGCCCTCTTCAATATTCTCAGAGAAACAAGACAAGCTAGGCTTTTCAAGAAGATCTTTCTCTTGATAAAGAATATGCTTGTTGCTATTTTGAACTTTACCTAATGTATAGGTCTTATCCCCAAGATCAATAGTACCAGAGATCTGGTTCTGAAAGATATTTATAACCGCAGTTGAATTTTCTTTTCCTTCAACTACTCCCCAATAGAATACAGCAGTTTCTCTTTCAATAGGTGATTGTTTACTTGAAGCACTTGTCAAAATGAATGACTCTGTTAAAAAATCAATCTTTTTAAGTTGTAGCACTAATGGAGCCTCCCCCGAAACAGGAATTATGATTCTGAGGAACTCATCTTGATGATTAGTGATTCTTTGATTAAAGGCATTATCAATGATCAGAAAATCCTTTTTACCATTAATTGCCTGATCAAGAGATGCATCGCGTTCGGTTGAAAGATGAAATGGGACTGACTTTTTCATTTTCTCGAACGTAGCTTCCTTACCAGCAAGCATTTGTCTAATGGAAGATTGTGCAAGTAAATCGTTAGGGCTCAAGAACAATGAAAATAAGAATAGTATTAATACTTTTCTAAGTGAAAAGTACCTAAGCGGTAGTACTGGACTCATGTTGAATGTGAATTTGGTTGATGTATATATAATTATGTTAGAATAAATAGGTGTGTACACCTTTTATAAAGCCAATTATTTAGGAAAGAGACAGCTAGGATTGAGAAAAGGGTGCTATGTTGCGTTGAATAAGGATAGTTTAATAAATTTGTCAAATATTAAACTGAGGGATAGATACCAGAGAAAGATCAGCAAAATTAATGCCGGATAAACAGATAGCCTTTTAAGCAATGTTTATTGGGGAATAAAAAAGTATGTCAGATAATTCTATTAGCCTTAACAAATTTATCAGTCAAACGGGTATTTGCTCTCGTAGGGAAGCAGATGTATGGATTGACGAGGGACGAGTAAAAATAAATGGAATGCTTGCCCGGAAAGGGAATAGGGTAGAGGCAGGAGATGAAGTGACCATTGATAATCAACCTTTACTTAAAAAGCCTAAATCCGTCTATATCGCATTCCATAAACCTCCTGGGATAACGTGTACAACTGATCTTCGAGACCCGGATAACATTATCGATTATATTAATCATCCACAGCGAATTTTTCCAATTGGACGATTGGATAAAGCGTCTACCGGACTCATTCTTTTAACGAATGACGGAGATATTGTAAACCAACTGTTACGAGAAGAGCATAATCATCAAAAGGAATATATTGTAAAAGTCAATCGCCCGATAAATACAGATTTCTTGAAGCGAATGAGTAGTGGCGTTCCGATACTTGGCACGGTTACCAAAAAGTGTGAAGTTGAACGATTAGGGAAACAGTTATTTCGGATTATCCTGACACAGGGTTTGAACCGACAAATCCGCCGGATGTGCGAATACCTTGGATTTCGGGTAATTAG
>JAHDHW010000187.1 GCA_020631105.1 Saprospiraceae bacterium
GGTTCGAAAAATCGTTTTTCAGCCAGTGCTTCATGAAAGGCATCATACTTTTTCTGGATCGTAGTATCTGGTATGCTGGAAACGGATACAGATTTTTGCCCTTTAACCGAAGCAATTGAAGGTAAGGAAGACATTTTTTCTTCTTTTCTGATTGCAAGTGCATCTTCATCTACAAATGCGAGTAAGGCTTTTCGGTTTCCTATGGTGAGTGGTGTTTGCTCCAGAGGAGCTACTTCTTTTGGGACATTGTCTTCCAGGTAACGATCTATTTCGGAAAGGGTTATTTGATAATCCTCATTCCGATCTGCCATGCCATAAAGACCGTTCAACAGATGATAGGAGAATGCTCCGTGACCGCCGCCCCATTGTTTTCCTTCGCTACTATACTCTTCAGGTTGACAGGAAAGGATTTTAACTTCATTGGCATACTGCGTAGCCAATTGCGCGCTGGTAAACTGCGAACCGTTTACATTACTACCTGCCAATGCTCCTGAGCGACAAGCATCCGTAATGATTACAACTTCAACACCTGATTCAGAAAGCGTAGTGACAATATCTCTTACATCACGTAAGGCTAAGACACCACCAGTCATATAACTCCTGGGAGGTGCATTATAAGTCAACAGGAATCCACGTTTGAATTTTGTGATTTGCTCTGTGTCCCCATGGCCGGAGAAATAAATGATCGCCTGATCTCCGCTTTGACTGGATTCGATGAGCCAGCCTAATGCTTCTACAATACGGCCAATGGTTGCTTGCTCATTGAGTAAAAGCTGAATATTACTTTTCGGAAGATTTCCGCCTGCTGAAGAATTTAACCAATCTGCAAAAGCAATAGCATCGCGGTGTGCGAAGCTCAAATCCGGAATTTCTTCGTCCTGATAATCAGATATACCAATGACTACAGCACGGCTGGTGCCGTTACTTAAATAGGGGGGATTACCATGCAAAAGCACAGGTATCCAAAGGATACAAATGAGTACTTTGATTTTCATTATTGGGGTAAAAGAGGTAAGTCTTGTATATAAGATACATATTTTTTTTGAAATAGGTATTTTATTTTACTGTTCAGATAGAAATGGAGTAATAAAAAACCCCGAATACGATAGTTTGTATTCGGGGCGTTTTCACTTTTTAGGTGAGATAGAATCTTTTATTTATGAACTAAAAAGGATTGATTTAACCTTTGTGAACCATTAATGGATACGATAATTTCATAAACACCATTTCCAAATTCACTTGTTGATAATTCAATTATCTGATCAGGTAAACTATTAAATTTTTGTTCATGAATGAGTTGTCCAAAAGAACTAAAGATTTGTATAGTTGCCGCTTTCGTTTTGAATTGTTGCAAGTCAATATTTACAAAGTCTTTAGTCGGGTTCGGATAAATGCGGAAAGTGTTAAGTGCTGAACTTTCATCTGAATCAATGGAGTTACCTCTTGGATTAGCCATTGAATTTGTTTCATTGTCATTTTGAATAAACGCACCACCTGATCCAATACATGGGGTGTTACATTCATCAAAATATTCGTTGATAGCACTTGCTGCATCTGATATAGCATTCAAGTCACTATTAACTAAACCAGCCAATGCCTGATTAGCATAATCTAATAGGTCTTGCACCGTAGCGTTTGCGCCCAGCGCATTTGCAAGTCCATCACTCAAAGAAATACAAGAACTACTCAAAGGTAAACCTCCCAGGTTATCATCAAATCTTACGTTAAGGCTTAGCGTTATCGTTTGATTTAATAGAACATTATCGAAGGTTCCGCTATTTGGTTTTACCGGAATTGGAGAAGGATCACAGTCTGTACCGAGTACAAGGTCTCCCAGGTTATCTGGTAAAGCAACTGATGGTCCGCCACCAGGGAGTAGTTCTATAATACAATTTGCATTCTGGTAATTAATAGTTAATGATCTTTCACCAAGTACACCGATTACCAGCGGGCCACTACTTAAAGCATCAGAAATGATTGCAATAGTTGGCATTCCATTGAAGTATCCTCCAGCATTACCATAAAATCCTTGTGTGAAAGTGCAGATTTCTTCACAGGCTGGATTCGGCTCATGGACACATTCTCCAGTATGCGGATCACAAGAATCGATCGTACAAGGATCTCCATCGTCACAATCTTTTGGAGTATGGACACATTCTCCAGTATGCGGATCACAAGAGTCGATCGTACAAGGATCCCCATCATCGCAATCTATTGGAGTATGGATACATTCTCCGGTATACGGATCGCAAGAGTCGATTGTACAAGGATTACCATCATCACAGTCTTTTGGAGTATGGACACATTCTCCAGTATACGGATCACAAGTGTCAATCGTACAAGGATCCCCATCATCGCAGTCTATTGGAGTATGGATGCATGCTCCGGTATACGGATCGCAAGAATCAATCGTACAAGGATTACCATCATCACAATCTTTTGGAGTGTGGATACATTCTCCGGTGTATGGATCACAGGAGTCTATGGTACAAGGATCGTTATCATCGCAGATGTTTGTATGCACACATTCTCCGGTATATGGATCACAAGAATCAGTGGTACAAGGGTTACCATCATCGCAGTCTTTTGCAGCATGGACACATTCTCCAGTATCAGGATCTATATAGTCAACGGTACAAGGGTCATTGTCATCACAGCATGCACTTTGCACATGGTGGCAAACACCGTATTCGTCTAAATAATCTTCGGTGGTAGGATCTCCGTCATCACAAACAATTGGAGTATTTTGACAATTGCCATATTCATCACAATAATCTTTTGTCGTAGGGTCTCCGTCGTCGCAGTTATTAGCAAAGTGAAGACAGTTTCCATGAATGTCAATTACATCGGTTGTGCAAGGGTCACCATCGTCACATGCAATAGGATCGTGTTGACAATCACCGTTTTCGTCGCAATAGTCAATGGTAGAAGGATCACCATCGTCGCAATTTTTTTTGATGTGGAAGCAATTGCCACAATCATCAATAATATCAGTGGTGCAAGGATTGCCATCGTCACATGCGGTAGGGTGGTAGCTACCTCCTTCTTGTCCGAATAAAGGAAGTGTAAAAATCAGGAACAGCGCCAGAAAATGAATTTTCCAGTTGTTTGAGTTAGAGTGTACTTTCATAATATGCAAATTTGTATTTAAAAGGGTTATGATAAACAAGAGAGAGCGTACTCTAGGGTACAGAGTAATACCATGCTTATACCAAGCAAGCAGCATAAATCGGTTAGCATTAGCCTTAAGAGCCTTTAGACTTTAAGTCTGCCTTAAAGAAGATGAAGTATAAATAGAAATAAAAGTGATTAGTGAAGGGCATACGCCTTCCGTGTAGAAGTGTTTGGTTTGAGAGGTCATCGCGTGTTTGTTTAATTCAGCTAAGGGACGGAAATCAATATTCTAAGGAATAATGCCGTCTTATTACTTTCCGAATATAGAAATAAAAATGAACTTTCTTAAATTAATTGGATTTCTTGACATACTTTGTAAGGATAACAATGTGCTGTCCGTCTATTTTGCCCTCAATATACGCTGCATTATCCGGATCAAGCCGGATTCGGCGTACAGCCGTTCCTCGTTTGGCGGTTAAGCTAGAGCCTTTTACATTGAGGTCCTGAATTAGGGTGACGGTATCACCTGACTGAAGGATGTGACCATTACTATCCTTATGCACTATTGCAGCTTCGCCTTGAGCTTGCGCCCATTCCATGGTAGCATCATCGAGATAAAGCATCCCTTTAAGATCAAGTGCCCAGTTTTCGGTGCTTAATTGCTCCAGAAGTCTATAGATGAGGACCTGGACAGCCGGAGTTTGTGACCACATACTTTCGTTAAGTATCCGCCAATGATTAGCATCCAAGTCCTTAGCAGTTGTGATTTCATCATGACATTTATTACAAACCACTACTTGATACTCCTCTTTATCCTCGGCCTTAGGAGGCACCGTATAAGCCTGCAATGTTGTTGCTCCAAAACAAAGTTCACATTTCGATTCGGCACGCTCCAGTAAGGTGTTTGATATTGACATAAGGATGTTTTAGGTCGTAAAGATGATGAATTTTTTAATTAGTTTTTTTGAAGACCTGCTTAAATATTTGGATATTGAAAAGGAACGACAAGATGTAAGCTATAAAAATCGTAAGTAGAATTCTTATATGAAAACTAGAACCAAAGTCTTTTTAATCCTTGGCCTTTTATTTTTATTCGCTGATGCTAGCCGTGCGCAGACCAGATTCCTCAAGGGCATAGTCTTAGACGAAACCACGAATGAGCCGCTTGCCTTTGCAACTGTATTTTTTAATACCACTACCAAGGGGACGAATACAGATCAGGATGGTAAGTTTAGCATAGAAGTTGACCCTCGATTTGATGAATTGGTCATTAGTTACCTTGGTTATCATCCGCTCTCTTACAAAGTGAGTACTGATAAGTTAGATGCACAATATACCTTTAGATTAGTGCCACAGGCACAACAAATTGAAGAGGTCGAGATTACCGCAAAACGAGACCGAAACTGGTATACAAATCTGGCGATCTTCAAAAGAGAGTTTATCGGGCGCTCTACTTTTTCTGAAAAAGTAGAACTCGAAAATCCAGAGGTTTTATATTTTGTTACGGATAAAAACAGTGCAGGCATAGAAGCTAAAGCCAGAGGCCCTTTAATCTTACAGAATAAAGCATTGGGCTATAAAGTGGAGTATACACTCGAACAATTCCATTATGATGAAAGTCGACAAAGAGTTTTTATTTTAGGTTATCCTCGTTTCGAGTTGTTGTCAGGGAATAATAGAAAAGAGAAACGCTGGCAACGTAACCGCAAAAGAGCATATTATGGATCAACAACGCATTTCTTAAAAACGCTATATTCACAAAGACTGGAAGAAGAAGGTTATCAGGTCCGAAAATTATTCAGGGACAGCCTTCCTGACCATTTAATTGATGCAGGCCATTCTAATGAAAATCAAAACAGGATATCGAATATTTTGACCAAAGCCAATGTGAGCAAAGTTCAATACCTGGATAAAAATCTTCACGATTATAAGACTGAAATAAAAAGAATTGGAGATAGCCTATACTTAAGTTTTCCGGAATACTGGCAAGTAGTATACACCAGAGAAAGAGAAGATTTTGGTTATGTTAATGTTGGCGAATACCGTACAGACAGAGGGACAGCAGATCGACAAACTTCAGTAATGTCTCTGACGAAAGAAGGCATCTATATAAATGAGTATGGATTGCCAGATGACCCGTTGGCTTTATTCTTCGAAGGATACTGGGCCTTTGAAAAAATGGGTGTGCTTCTTCCTTTAGATTATGAGCCCGGGCAGTAAAAATGATGCCCCGGATATTTACGCAAATCGCTTAATCAAGGCAGGAAGTACAATGATATCCGAAAAGAGGGCCGCAAGAATGGTAAAGGCACAAAGCAAACCAAAAGTTGCTACAGAAATTACGCCACTCAGACCCACAATTAAAAAACCACAAACCAAAGCTATCGTCGTTGAGAATAATGCGCCGCCAGTATATTCCAAAGCCAGGTTAATACTTTTTTCTACGGTCATCCCCGCAGTTCGATTAATCCGGTATTTATTCATCAGGTGGATCGTATCATCCATAGCGACGCCTAACATGATCGGCGCAAGCATAGCATTGCCTGCTTCTAAATGAATACCGAACAAAGCCATCACAATTGCCGCTAAACTTAAGGGAAGTAGATTCGGGAGCAGCGCTAAGATGCTGGTACGTAAATCTCCAATGAAATAAAAAAGAATGAGGAAAGCAACAAGAAATGCCGCTCCGAAAGACCGGAATTGCGTCTGCATGATAAATTGATTGAGCTGAGCATATACTGCCGGGAACCCATGGATTTTTAATTCGTACTGTGTTGGATCAAAGACTTGCGCAAATTTATTCCTGAGTTGCCGGAGCAAACTTTCCAGTTGCTGAGTTTCTAATTCTTTGATGTTGATATTTATCGCCAGACTTTCCTGTTCTTGATCGTAGAAAGAGAAAAAAGGCGTTTCGGGGTTTTTACTGTTTTTCAACACTTCCTCAAAGTTGATGCGATTGAATCGACTAAATGCAGGCATGCGTTTTTCAAGGAATGACTTAAAGTTGATAATGGAAACCGGATGCGCCAGCAAAGGAATATTACTTAAGCTGTCCTGATAAGCCTCGATTTTTTCTAAACTCGTTTTATCAAGAATCGAACTTTCATTTCGGTTGATGACATTCAACTGTAACCGAGCGCTCCCTTGTAAGGTCTTTTCGATCAACTGAATGTCCTCCCGAACTTTTCCTTCGCCCAACAGGTGCAAACTATTAGTGTTGACCTCTAAGCGCGTGAGCGCGATTATGCCCAGTACGAAGATCAGCGAACCCAAAAATAGAACACTAGCGTTTCGTTCTGTCGTCCAAAAGTTAATCCGTCGGACCATTGCACCAATGTTTATTTTTTTAATTTTTCCGTTGATACTTTCCTCCGGAATGTAATAAAAGCCAATTGCGGTAACTACATAAGCTGCAAAAAATGCAATCGAGATTCCAAGAAACGTAAACCAGCCGGTAACTTTAAATGCGGGTAGCGGAGAAAGCGACAAGGCTAAATAACCAACGATGGTAGTAAGGGTGGTATAGAAACAAGGTTTTAAACTTTGTTGTAATGCATGTTTAATTTGTTCTTTTCGATCTTGCTCCGGATGTGCCTTGCGATGAACGTGAAAGATATTAATAATATGTATCGAATCACTGATCGCATAGACCATGAGGATCGTTGGGATCAGCATCGAAATTAAGTTGAATGCATATCCCATACTCGTCATCAAGCCAAGCGTAATGCTGATGGTAACTATGACCGTAGCAAAAGCAATCGGTAGGTAGTTCCAATGTGGCAATAGAAATATTAAGAGTAAAATAATCACAATAACCGTTGCCGCAGCGAAGAAAGTGCTCTCCTCATAAATTGTGACGCTATAGGCTTCGTTGATAATTGGAGGGCCGGTAATGTGGACTACCCCAGCTGTGTTTTTGATACGCTCGACCACCTGACTCACATAGATTCTGCGGTTAGCTTCAATGATATCATTGGCCTCAAGCTGGATGTAGAAGAAGGTAAAATGTTGATCACTTGAGATAAGCTGGTCGCGTATGCTCGGAAGATCTTTCAATGTTTCTTGCATCCAGACAAGGCTCCGCTCTGGAGTATAGAAATCTCGAAATAATATCTGCTGTTTTGTGTAGAGTGGATATTTTAGATTCGCCAGACTAAAAGTAGAATGAATAAAATCAAAAGTATCTACCGCATTATGAAGTGTTCGTAATTTTTGAAAATGAGCATCGCTCAGCGCACTGTCAATCGGGATCATCGCAACGATGATCTGATCGGATCCCTGCTCTTTTTGAAACTGAAGGTACTCTTGGTATTGAGGATTGTTATCCAAAAACCAAATGGTCAAGGCATTATTGATCGTTAGTTTTCGGGCTGTTTGCCCTAGCCCAAACACTACAATTATCCCCAAGACGATTAAAATCGAAATGCGGTATCGTAAAATTAAATCAATGATAGGTCGGATATTCATATCGCCTTAACATTCCGTATAAACAAAAGCAGCAAAGCGCCCATGATGTGAAATGGATAGAATCGGAGATTGTTGAGTAGCGCCAATAAAAACATAGGGAATGCCTAAGTCGTTTTTTTTAATTCGCGGAGTTGCAGCAAGAAACTTTGCTTCGCTGCATAAAGACGCAATTATTTTTTCGTAGTGCCAATACCGGTTTTGCTCACTATTCGATTTTGCTAAAATTTCCTGATGAAACGCTATCGCTTTATTGTGTTTTTTAGCAATCGCAACGGTATGAATGCTTGCATTTTTACAGGCGCTTTTGGTAAGGTACGTTTTTGATTGAAAGCGGACTGTTCCGCTTGAAAAATGAGTTTGGGATTCAGAGAGGGTGCAGTGCAATTTCTTTGGTGCGAAGAACCTGCGTTGCTCTTCTCGTACAATGATTTTATAGGCACTTTCCTTCATACTCCAAAAAATCCAAAGCGTGTTTTCCGGATCATTACTTTGCCAGATTTGTTGTTGCTCTTCCACAGTGAATAGTTTGTTGAGCCAGGCTTTGCGTTGCCAGCTACTACTTTTTCGAGCAAAAGCCAAATCAATGATATCGTTACCGATCATTAGCTGTTAACCTTTTTTTCAATAATCTCTATTGCGGCTTTGACGTTCAGCATTTGCTCCATAGCCTCATCTTCAATCTCGATATCATAAGCATCTTCAACATCTAAAATGATGTCCACGAGATTAGCAGAATTGATCTCCAGATCATCAATGAAATGCGTTTCTTCTGAAAGCTTTTCAAAGGCTTCCTGGTTTTGTACATAAGGCTGTACAATTTTTTTGATGGCTGTTAATAACTCACTTTTATCCATTATCATATTTTTTAAATAAGACACAACAATTAACATCTCCAAAACCAAATCCGGCTTTTGCAACAATACGCGTTCCGCTATTTTTAATCACCTTTTGAGGTACTCTGCTTGGGTCAATGATGGATTCTATATTCGGATGCAAGTCTTCACAGTTGATACTTGGGAAGATAAAATCTTTTGATAATCCTAAGACAGCCGAGACGCATTCTACTGCGCCTGCTGCACCAATACAATGACCAACCATTGATTTTAGAGAGTGGATATATGGGAAGTCTTTTCCTTTTCGGCCCAGTACTTCGGCCCAGTTTTGTACTTCCTCCGGATCTTTGATAGTCGCGGTAAGATGCCCGTTGATCACATCAATTTCCTGAGGGTCGACTTCCGCATTTTTAATCGCATCGCGGATACAGCGCTGGACAGCAGTTGGATTCGGTGCAGTCATGGTGCCGCCCATTCGTTGACCACCGGAGTTGACACTTCCTCCGAGCACTTCGGCATAAATCTTCGCTCCGCGTTTTAAGGCACTGTCTAATGATTCCAGTAAAAGGGCACCTGCGCCACTACCGGGTACAAAGCCGGAGGCTGTTGCACTCAGTGGTCGGGAAGCTTCACTTGGTCGATCGTTGTTTTTGTAGGTAAGCACCTTCATCGCATCAAATGCACCCCAAAGGTATGGCCCATGATCGCTACTGCCTCCGGCCAGCATTCTGCTTGCATAGCCGGCCCGAATTCGTTCGTAGGCCAGAAGGACCGCTTCTGTCCCGGTGGTACAAGCGGAAGAATTGGTAGTTACCTGATTACCTAATCCCAGGATACCACTCAGATAAGCACTTACCCCGCTGGTCATCGTTTGCGAAACTGTATTACTACCCAGGCGACGTACTCGACCCTCATCAATCATATAGGCCACATCCCGCATTTTTTCAACCCCGGAAATACCAGACCCAAAGATGCATCCGCTATCCCAGTCGGGTTCCTCTCCAGCAAATTCCAGATTGGCGTCTTTCCAGGCATCTACTCCGGCCATACATCCATAGACAATCCCTGAAGCACTGAAGTTGCGAAGCTGTAGTGGTGTCAGATACTTAAGTTTCATTTCCTCAGTAACAGGCGGGATACCGCCGACCTTGCAAGAAAACTTCAACTCTTCTAATTGATCAATATATTTTATACCGGATTCACCTGCTCTGATGGCTTGCTCAAATTGCTCAAGCCCAACTCCATTTGGAGCAACAATCCCAAGACCCGTTATAACCACACGTTTTGTAGACATCGTTTATATTTAACGCACCAACGCACCAAC
>JAHDHW010000188.1 GCA_020631105.1 Saprospiraceae bacterium
CTTATATCTTATTCGGCTCAAATATAATCAAAAAGTTTAAATAGTGATAACTATTTGTTGATATAGTGATTTCGATCGGAATCTCTTTATTGCTTAATAAAACCTTCCACTTGTTCCCCTTCATCGCTATTGAATCGGATCCAATAAGTACCAGCAGGAAGTGTGGAAATATCAAATTCTTCTACCTGGTTATTGATTACCTCTTGTTGAATCATAACACCTAGAGTATTATAAATACTGATAGTGCCACGGCCATTATTAAATTGCTTTATGAAAACTTGATCACCGGCTGGATTAGGAAAAACTTCAAAAACTGTATTATCCAAAGTTTCATTGGTAGAGGTCAGTGGTCCATCTAGTGTGCTAAAATTATCGATACAGAAATACCCTGGTGTATTTATACCAAACATTCCTGAGTCCGACGAATTCAACGTAAAGATTAAACTATCAACTGGCCCCAAAGAAGTCAAATCAATGAAGGTCCATTCATCAACGATGTAATCCTGGCTATTATCTTCAAATCGGTAATCTGCAAGATAAAAGTCCACACTGTCTGAATTCACAGCTCCTTGATAGTAACCTTTAATGGTAAGTAGAAAGTAATCCGGATCATCTCCGGTTTCTCCACCGAATTTTTTTGCGAAACCGTCTCCATTAAGCATACTTAAATAGGGGTAGGTTCCATTCGTAATGTAGAAACCTTCAACAGCACCGCCTATTGCATCGTCGGATAATTCGATTCTGCTGCTTCCTGAAACAAAGCCCACTGCATACTGGGCAGATTGATCGTATCCACCACCAGTTATCGAACTGTACTGATTGGTATAGCCTGCAGAAGTAACATCGGTAGTATTACTAATGGCCCAGCCTGACCAGCTTCCCCAGTCAAAATTATGATTGACCGGAAAAATCGCGTTTCCACTATGGAAAGCTACTGTACCATCACTTCCGTTTAAGAAAGTATCTGCTTCCATCACGAATTCTTCAAAAGTGGAAGTGGTCTGAGCGTTTAAACCCAGGCTAAAGAGAAGGCATAAAATTGTAATTGTTTTTTGCATGTCGATTGGTTATTTATTTTTTGTATTAAATGATTTTACACGTTAAAATTATTGACCATCCTTGTTTTAAGTTTAGGTCTGTTAAGACCGTACCTTGGAAAAGGAAGATTTCGAAAAGTTTTAAACTTTTCGATAGTATACATGATACAAAGCGCTATGCATCAGTATCAATGCTCCCAGTTTTAGTTTTTACTATAAGCAGGATTTAAGCTTTTTACTTTGAAGGCTATCCTTTGATCCCTTTACTTATTATTCAAAATTTAATCGTAGTCCTATTTGTGCATAGCGACCCGGCATTGGCCGTCGTTCGATAACCTGATAATTAGCATCCCAGAGGTTATGCAAAGTTGCAAACGTGCTTATTTTTTGTTTACCCCATTTCCAATGAAAATGATATCTAAGTTCAGCTGTCGTAAAAGCATCAATATCTCTATTTACGCCTTTTGAGGATCCGGTAAAATGTTGCAGATAGCTAAAGGCATGATTGTTCCACTTTAACTGAATGCTTGTAAGTCCCTGATGAATAGGCGTATAAATTAGTTGGTCTCCCTTTGCGATGCTAGGTAAAGTAAGTGCCACCTCATTGGTAGAGCGGATATAATCATAAGAGACTTTCGAGTTAATTTCCATTCTGCCAAGCGTGATCTTGTACTGTGCACTGGTTTCGAGTCCACGACTCCACACTTTTGCGATGTTTTTTGCAGACCAGATTCCTTGCCCTTCGAGCGGAGACCAGAGAATCCAATCCTTAATATTGCGGTTAAATATGGTCGCAGAAAATTCCAAACTTGTCTTTTTATGAGACCATTGCCAGGTCGCTCCTAACTCCTGACTCCATCCTTCTTCTGCGATTAAATCCGGATTACCACCGGGGTTCCAGTAGCGATCATTGAGCGTTGGCCAGCGGTAGTTGCGGCTGAACTGAAAGTGAAGCCGCCAAGCCGGAGCTGGACGATAGTCCAATCCAAGACTAGGTACGATCGGCGAATATTTATTATTAATTATACTCTGGCGAAGACTTAGCTGGATCCCACTTTGTGCACGTTGCATCCGGTAGGACAGAAAAGCATCGCTACGATTTTCGGTGACGCCTGCCGGGTAACCATCGGCATTAGCGGTATTCCTCATTTGTGAAAGTCCAAAAGTGATTTGCTGAGATTTATTAAAGAAATATTGTGCTTCGGCTTCTCCCATCAAAGTGGTGAACTTGCTGGGGGCGTCGAGTAGAATGGCTTCGTCAATAAAATGAATGTCTTCTGTGAAGTAAGCCAGTTTGGCCTGATAAATCCATTGATCCTGATTCAATTGCCATTGCAGAATACTACGGATAGCTTGATCAGCTTGTGTCGCGAGGCTTAAGTTTTGAGTAGTAGTCGGAGGAATCTGTCGATCTGATTGAAGATACCAAAGATGTGCGCTGAGCCTTTGATTCGAGCGTAATTTCCAATAGAAATCCTGAAGGAAATGCTGTTGATCGAAAGCAGCATTGGTTTGTGTTTTTTCGGGAAGATCTTCGTTGATCCGATAGGTGAAATTATTTTCTCCCTGTTGATGACTAAATTTGGTTCGAGTGAACAGTTTGTCATTGCTCCATTCAACTTGTGCCTGCTGTTGCCAATTCCCAAAAGCACCAAGGAGTGTTTCCAGTTTGCCTGACCAACTTTTATCAAAACTTGCAAGATTATTCAGTTGTATAGTTCCTCCGATAGCGCCATTCCCCCAAAGGGCGCTGCTGCCGCCGCGCTGTACCTTCACCTGCTCTGCACTAAATGAAGGAATCAGAGAAAGGTCCAATAAGCCAAGCATTGGGCTTTGAATCGGGAGGCCGTTCCAGAGGACTAAAGTTTGCCCTGCACTCGCACCACGAATAGAAGAAGTAGCGAGGCTATTGAGGCCATAACTTTTGATATAGATTGTGCTTTCCCGATTGAGGAGGTCGGCAAGATTGGTGGTCCCTGTATTATCAAGTGTTTTAGAATCCCAGGATTGCACCTGAGCACCTAAAGGCTGTTGACGGATGGAATTATTACGAACTTCAACTACTGGTAATTGCAATAAGGTATCTACCTGCCCAAAAATCAAATTGGGAAGGAAGCATAAAAAGCAATATAATAATTGAGTCCTGTTCATCTGCCAATAGTGGAGTAGGAAGGCAGACCTTGCTAAGCGGATACCTAGCAACTGACAGCTTTCTATAAGAAAGCAAATCCAAGGGTCCACCAACTTTTCCTCCGAAAGTTGTTGTACTATGTTGCTTAGGCAGGTCTTCTGGCTCGTTCGGTATTGAAAGCCTTCCCGGAATATTTCCAGTGGCATAATTTCCAATACATCAATATGAACTTACAGCAGCGGGGACTGCTCCGGATTTGCACCGGATTCCCTATTAACGCTTAGCGAAGCTAAGTGACCTAGGCGCTGCAAAGATAGGAATATGTTGAAGAAGTTTTAGGTTAATCGGATTAATTACTTTTTGCCTAATTCTATTGCACGATTAAGCGCAGCATTAGCACCTTTGATAATGTCATCATGGACTTTGTTGCTGACGAAGGAATTCATAGCAGCTTCAGTCGTCCCTCCTTTAGAAGAAACCCGTTTGATCCATTCGTCACAGGTTAGGTCCGACTTATTATAAAGATCAACCGCTCCTCTAAAAGTCTGTTTGACTAGTAATTCTGAAGCGGATTCGGAGAAGCCCATTTTCAGGGCTGCTTTGATCATGGCATCCATGAAGTAGTATACATAGGCTGGACCGGAACCAGAGATAGCCGTAGCGGCATCGATAAAGGATTCATCTTCAACATAAACCGATTTGCCGGTAGTGTTGATTAGGTTTTGTACCATGACTAATTCAATCCGCGTAACATCATCTGAAGAGGTGAATGCAGTCATTCCCATTCCTACCTGAGCAGGGAGGTTTGGCATCGCGCGGATCACCTTAGGAGCATTCAGAGTATTTGCAATCGTTTCAATTTTTACTCCTGCCATGATAGAGAGGAATACTTGTTGAGGATTTACCAGTGGTTTTAGTATTGCGAAAAGAGCATCACAATCCTGTGGTTTGACGGCAAGTATAATTAAGTCAGCGATATTGAGGCATTCTTCCGGACTGCCATAGACGGTGCCGATATCTTTTTTAGCCAGCTCTACAGCTTTCTCAGGAGATTTCTCCAGAATCATCATATCCTTTTGAGAAGTAATGTGTGCCCTTAAGAAACTTTGCGCGTAAGTGAGGCCCATATTACCGCCTCCAATGATGAGTATTTTCATTTGTAATCAAGTTTGTTGGATAAAGTTATTCTGGCTCAGCAATACAGAGCTTACTTTGGATTGATTTGGTAGGAGACGCAAAAGTGATAATTTTTATAGATAGATGCAAAGTTTTGTTAATTTGGTTCTTATATGATTTACCATAAACTCATTTATGAAGTTATTATGCAAGCGGTTCCGCTCTTGAGAGAGTTAGAGCCTGGGGATTTTTCAGCCAAACCAGCTCCGGATAAATGGTCGAAAAGTGAGATTCTGGGACACTTGCTGGATTCTGCTATTATGAACTTTCAGCGTTTTGTAAGCGTAAGTGGTGATTCTAATTTAATCTTTTCGGGATACGATCAGGAATTATGGGTCAGACGTAGCGATTACATCAATTATCGGACGAATGACCTTATTCACCTTTGGGCAAATACAAATAGCCACTTAGGAGAAATGATCAGAAATATCCCTGATGAAATTCTATTTCGTAAATCTACCGAACATAACTTTGACCGAATCTGTATGAATCGCATCCCTGCCGATGAGCCTGCTTCCTTAAATTATTTGATCTGGGATTATGTCAATCATATGGAACACCACTTGAGTCAAATTTGTGATAATTACATAAAGAAAGGAGGAGACTTTATTGATTATAATACAGATCGAATGGGACATTCAAAATCTGATAACTAAACTTTACAACCAATCATGAAAAACTTTTACCTTTTGTTAATTACGGTATGTTTGTTTGCTTGTCAACAAACGCCGGATAATAAGGCAGCTACTGCAGAAAATGAAAATAAGGAAATGAAAACCGTTACCGAAAAAGCGGAATATGCGCTTGTAATTCATGGCGGAGCAGGAACAATCCGTAAACAAGATCTTAGTGAAGAAAAAGAAGCTTCTATTCGGGCTAAATTAGATGAAGCCCTGACGGTCGGAGAAAATGTTCTTAAAGCAGGAGGGACAGCTATTGATGCAGTAGAGGCAACCATCATAGTTTTGGAAAACTCTCCGCATTTTAATGCAGGGAAAGGAGCAGTATTTACGAATGAAGGGAAGAATGAATTAGATGCTTCATTTATGGATGGTAAGACGCAAAACTCTGGAGCCGTTGCTGGAATTACCAATGTAAAAAATCCAATTCGTGCGGCTCGTGCGGTCCTGGAAAAATCAGAGCATGTTATGTTGGCCAGAGAAGGGGCGGAGCAATTTGCGAAGGAACAAGGTTTGGAAATTGTTGATCCATCTTACTTTCATACAGATCGTCGCTGGAATTCTTTAGAGAAAGCGAAGCAAAGAGAGATGGGAAGTATACTTTCTGAGAACCCGATTGATAATAAATTTGGAACCGTTGGTTGTGCTGCACTTGATAAAGCGGGCAATTTGGCCGCTGGTACCTCAACCGGAGGGATGACCAATAAGCGATACGCAAGGATCGGGGATTCCCCGGTGATCGGAGCAGGTACCTATGCGAATAATAATACTTGTGCAATTTCCTCAACTGGACATGGGGAGTATTTTATCCGTTATGTGGTGGCCTATGATATCTCTGCGATGATGGAATACGGGAATAAAGATTTTGGAACTGCTGCGGATTATGTGATTAACGATAAATTGAAAAAGGCCGGAGGAACAGGTGGGATTATCGGATTGGATAAATATGGTAATGTTGCTATGCCTTTTAATACCGAAGGAATGTATCGGGGATATGTTAAGCCAGATAAGCGTGAAGTACTGATCTATAAAGATTAGTGTACAACATTATTCAATTAAAAATGCCGCCTACTCTCAGAGTAAGCGGCATTTTTAATTTAGATCTAGTGTTAGATTATTTCTTAATCAAAAGGATGGTTCTACTCGGTTGATCATCCTGTGCAAGATGTGCATAATAAACACCAGCCTGCAAGTCTGCCCCAAAAACATAATTGCCTCGCTGATCAATCAATCGTGCATTATGTACCAATTGTCCTAATGCATTATAGACCACTAATTGTGTATCCGAACTATAATCTTTTAGTTCGTAATTGATAGTAAAGACGTCTAATGTCGGATTAGGCATTGCATTAAAAGCAAGCGTTTCTAAGAGTTCCTGTGTGCCAGTTGGATTTGCATCCCAAACGACGATGTCATCTACGGCCATTTCAGAAAGCTGATTTTGTCCACTACTACTCGCAAAGAACTCTAATTGTAGATTTGCTAAACTATCTGCACTGGCACCAACGAAGTCAAGAATATTTAATTCTGTGAAAATCCAGTCCGGTGCAGTCGAAAATATGTTTGCTGAGGTATGTGTCTCCATCGTTGCCTCATCGAAATCATTGATTAAATTTGCCCGGATGTTACCATTACCTGTTGTCGGATTTTGGCCACCAAAGTTTACACTAAAGACAAATGTACTGTAACTCAACATTGGCTCATTATAAGTACTCAAATCCATCACTGGTGATTTTAACCTTGAGGTACCATTAAATAATGAATTATTAAAAAAGTCAGAACCATTATCTGTTACGTAACATTGGTTACCAATATCGTCTCCAACATCCTCACTTGGAGTGATGTCGTAATTTGCTCCACCAAGGAATACACCATTAGGTACCACTCTTTCGAAATCACCATTATTCGCATTGGTACTAACCGTCCAACCAAGATCTAACTGAAATGGGTCAGCATATCCTTTTTCTATTTCGATCGTTACGCTCGAGTTATTTTCATTCACTCCAACGTCAAGTATCTCTGAAGTTTGGTAACCCCAAACACCTGCATACATATTGTATGAACCTTCGAATGCTGCTGCGATACTAAAGTTACCATCTGTATCTGCTGTGATATCATAACTGAAGTCAGCATTAGAGATATTTACTTTCGCACCCGGAACGGCTGCTCCGCTAGTGGCATCAATCACTGATCCGTTAAATGCAAAGGAAGGAAGAGGTTGTAAGGCTACATCAAGTATAGTTAAGGAATCGTTTTGCAAAACAGCACTGCCTATGAATGGCTCGAATCCCGGTTTAGTCACTTGTACATCATAAGTGCCCGGAATGGCGTAGCCGGTTTTATATTCACCTAACAGGTCAGAAGATTCAATTGTAGTCGTATTTAGAATACTTACTTCTGCACCTTGAATGGTATTATTATTACTGGCATCCGTTACCGTACCCTCTAACCATGCTGCTCTGACGTAGTTGGGCTCAAGTACAAATAAACCGTCGCCAATATCAGAGACAAGCACTAAACCAGAAGGTAGAAAAGGGTAGGCACCCCAGGCGCCCTGGAATCCGGTACTTGAAGGAATAAAAGTATCAAAGTTACCCACTTCAACTAGATTGTCCGGACGAGAACCATCAACGATAATACATCCGTCTGTATAATAAGAAATGATGATCCAGTCATTCCAAACATGAACATTGTGAGGGATGACTCCGTCACCAAGTGTTTCCGTAGGACGGAACTGATCCATTTCAATAATGTTTGCAGGGTCAGATACATCGTAAGAGCCAATTGGCGCGTTTCCTTGCTCGTCGGTGGTGAAAAGGAAGTTGCCATCATCTGATAACCAACTGTTATGCGTAAAATTGAACTCCGTATTTTGACTGCCTAGTGTTTGGATATTGTCTTTATCCGCTACATCATAAATAGAAAATTGCCCGGCGCTGATCTCAGAACTGTAGGCAAGATTTCCTCGAACATAGATATCATGAGAGTAAACAGATGGCATTGCAGAGACAAATTCGGGCTCACCAGTTTCGGTATCTACATTTAGGATGATTCCTCCTCCGGAGTTGAGGTTACAACCAACGATGTACGCAAATCCAAATTCATCAATCCAGATATTATGGCAAGTGGATAAAGTACCCAATCCATCGATACTTGGTGTCCAGTTAAACGAACTGACGGAGTTAGGTAAACCGCTTAGGTCGATGACTGCTAGTCCATTACTGGTTTCATTGATGACGTAGGCAAAGGTGCCCCAGGTTTTGATATCACGCCAGATGGAGTTCGCTCCATTCACGAAAGCGACTTCTGTTGGATTAGCAGGATCAGCAAGGCTTACAATACTTACTCCATTAAGAACGCCTACGAGGGCATATTCTGTGCTATCGGGTGCGACATAACCCCAAATGTCACTTGCGTCGACATCATAATCTAAGTCGCCAACGTAGGACATGTTTAATTGAGAAAATAGAGGAAAAGAAAAGCAGGCAAAAAGTAATAGTGTAATTGCTTTTTTCATGAGCGTTTTATGGTTTTAGTTTTACATATTCGAGGGCTAAAATAGATCAACTCTCCTAATGTCAAGGAAGTTTTCAGATCAAAGAATGTTTTTTAACGATGAAAATCAGAGAATGTATCCATTTAACAACTAGACGACATAATCATCGACCTTGTTACTTTCTATAGGTAATCTTTTTAAGGATTCTAAGGTGGCTGCGACCGTTGATAAAACGGGAGCAAAAAGGAAGCCTATACCCGTCATTAGCAAAAGCATGAATGGTGTACCGTTACCGATCATAAGGCCGCGGTGTTGCTTGGCGAATCTTATACTTTGTTTAAGATTAAAATGCCGCTCTAAGGTGTAATCCGCATTTCCAAATCCCGCATAATAAGCCTGAACGATAAAGATCAGGATAGGAGAGAGCCAGGTGAAAATCGGGATCAGGCCCAGGATTAATAAGAAAAGGGTGATAAATATTTCGCGGGTAATATTTCTTAAGGCTAGGCGGAGTCCGCGAATCATATCCTTGACCGCCTTGCCGGCACTAAAACTTTGGGTACTTACCCTGCCGGTCAGTTTGGCTTCGATTTTTTCGGAAAGCAGACTCATAAAAGGAGCGGCAATGATCAGGACTAAATATTTCAGCGAGAGTATCCCTAGAATGAATATTAATATTCCACCAAGCCATGAACCCAGGTTATTGATAACTTCTGAGCCCCAATCCCAGGACCACCAGCTAATCAGGAAATTGCCCAAATCATCAGAAAGTCCATAAGCTGAAAATCCTATGATGCCCATCAAAATCAAGGTCAGTAACATTGGCGCGAGTGCGTATGCCCAGAGCCCCAGTTTGCTGATCATTCCAAATGCTTTAGCGTAAGCGCCAAGTCCGGCAAAGAAATCTTTAAACATAAATAATTTAAAACATTGGTACGTCTGCAAAATACATCCTTTCGCTAATGTTTTCTGTAGATTCTTCTACGATTAAGCTGGAATTTTAGACGAAGGGGAGGAGGCGTGGGTGAGTTAG
>JAHDHW010000189.1 GCA_020631105.1 Saprospiraceae bacterium
TCCAATGGCGTCATAATGATTTCATTGGATATTTTTTTTGAAGGCTTAGTATTTTTTGAAGGATTACTAAGGCTGAATTGGTGATCTGAAGATCTATGATTTACTTCGAATAAATGTCTGCATACTTGTCTTTTGCATAGTTCATAAAGTATTCAAAGTTGAGTGATTCACCAGTGATATTTTTACAGAGCTCATCAGCGGTATAAAACTGGCCGTGAACATGAATGTTATCTCTTAGCCACTTCAATAAGGCTTTATTATCTCCCTCTTCAATTTGTTGAATTAAACCAGGAATGTCTTTTTTAGCTTGTTCAAAAAACTGAGCAGCATAAAACGAGCCCAAAGAGTAAGTAGGAAAATAACCAATCAGCCCAAATGCCCAGTGGATATCCTGAAGGATCCCCTGATTGGGATCTCTTACCTCGACACCCAGATAAGCTCTATACTTTTCGTTCCATTGGTTTTCTAAATCTTCAACTTGGATAGACCCTTCTAACAAGGCTTTCTCCAATTCGTATCTGATCAACACATGAAAATGGTAATGTATCTCATCAGCTTCTGTACGAATAAAGGAAGGCTCAATCTTATTGATTCCACGGTAAAAATCCATGAGATCAACATTTTTAAGATTCGCTGGAAATGTTTCTTGTAAACTTCCATAATGCGCTTTCCAGTAGGATAGGCTTCGCCCAACGTTATTCTCCCAAAGGCGAGATTGGGACTCATGTATGCCTAGCGAAATGGATCTTGCCATAGGTAAGCCATATTGGTCCAGTCTTAGACCTTGCTCATAAAGCGCATGCCCTCCTTCATGAATGCAGCTCCAAACCATATCGCTGAAATTATGTTCGTCGATTCGAGTAGTAACTCTCACATCGCTGGGCCCAAAACTTGTCGTAAATGGATGTGTTGAAATATCCTGACGACCAGTATCGAAATCATAGCCCATGTTTTTAAGTAGCTTTAGACCAAAGTCCCATTGTTGATCCTTTGCATAAAACTTATACAAGAAGCTATCATTAACTTGTTGTTTTTGACGAATCTCAGCTGCAAAATCTACCAGCTGTTTTTTGACATCCTCAAAAAGAGTGTCCAATTGTGCAGCCGTATAGCCTGGCTCGTAATCATCCAGTAAAGCATTATAAGGATGATCGTTATAACCTTTGAGTTCTGCCTCTTCTCTTTTTATAGCAAAGATCTCTTTTAAATGCGGCATATAAACGCTGTAATCTTTAGCTGCTCTGGCCTTGATCCAGGCATCGTAGGTCTTGGAGGTTACTTTAGATTTTCGTTCTACGAAAGCCTTGCTTAATTTTTTTGTTTTATGAAATTGTTTGAGCGTTAGCTCTATGTTTTTTAACTGATGCTTATCAAGTGTATGGTCTTGCTTTTTGAGCTGCTCTAACTGGATACCAAATTGATCATCCGTCATGAGTTCGTGGGCAATTCCAGAAAGGGTAGCCACTTGTCGAGCTCTCAGCTCATTACTTTTAGGAGGGGCATTAACTTCTTTATCCCAATTAAGAACTGCAATGGCGTGTTCAACGTCTGCAATCTTTTGCATTTTTTCGAAGTAAGAATTATAGTCAGTATTCAAGTTAATCGGATTAGGGTTTTAAAAAAATGATGATTAAAAAATTAACGTGCCAGTTTACGAATGCCTAAGAACAGACAAACCCAACCTATAATAAAAAACAAGCCACCAATAGGCGTTATTGGCCCAAGCCAGGTCCAACTTTCAATGCCAAGCACAAACCGGGAAGATAATAAATAAAGCGATCCACTAAAAAGAACAATTCCTGTAAAGAACGCCCAATAGGCATAACGAAAGAATTTGTTAGCTTGTTTTAAAGCAACAAGTCCAGTAATTAAAATCGCAAAAGTATGGTAATATTGATAACGCACACCAGTCTGAAAAATCTCTAATTGGTTTGCATCTAAGAATTGTTTAAGTCCATGCGCTGTAAAAGCACCAATGATTACGGATAAAGCACCTAAGAGTGCGCCCGCTTGTAAGATATCTTTTGCCATGTATTCATTGTGTTACTCAAATATCAATAAAATTACTATTTTAGGCTTATCTTCTATTGAAATAGTTGATTTATAGTTTTTGTTCTTATAAATTTGACACGAATCTTAATCAATTTTGATATTTAGGCTATTGGAAATCCTTAATCAAGTTTCCTAATAGCCTTAAGATTGAATCAAAACAAACATACAGAGAAACTAATTGAAACACTTCAGCCCCGTTCATCGGAAAATATCCGCAGGTCTGATAGGCACTATTTTGACCATCTTACTTCTAAACCTAATCTTCCAATGGTTTAGGCTTCCTTTTGTTTCAATTGATCCTATCGAAGCAATTCCACAACAAACGGCCATCATTTATGAAAGTGATCATTTTAATGAGATGTTGCTCAAAGGAGAATCAACAGGGATTCATTCACTCCTTAATATAGGTATCAAAAAAGCACAGTCTGATTTGCTTGATAAGTTACCAATGCTACAGCTCAATGAGAAAGGAGTTGAAGCATCAATAGGTTTGGCCAAAGTAGGGGTAGGTAAGATTGGTGCGTTGTTTTCAATTGATTTGAATAGTTTAGAGGATAGTACAAAAACAAGTCTTAGTAAACTAGGAAGAAATGCAACGCGAACCTATAATTTTAATGGTACCAAGTACCATTTACTTCAACTTGAAGATAGTACAGAAATTGCTTTTTATACCTATCGTAATTTATTACTAGTCTCTGCTTATCCTTTATTAATTGAATCTGCCTTAAGGCAGTTAAATAATTATCAATCCAACCTGCGACATAATCAAGCTTTCAGGGTTGTCGAAACGAAAAAGACTAGCTCGGACAATAGACTTTACATTAACTTCAAGAGCTTGCCAAAATTTTTCAGAGCCTTCTTCGATAATGACCAGCAAGATGTATTGCGGGCAATAGGTAATATGGCAGAATGGATGCGGGTTGATCTGTCCCGAGAGGCTGGTGCGGGGATTAAGGGCTGTTATGCCCCGTTGATCAAAGTACGTAGACCTGCGAATACAAAACCGCATTCCGTTGTAGATACCTGGGGGGCTGTCCTGCCGGATAATGTAGGCTTGTTATCTATTCAGCAGGGCTCAAATTTTATCCATAAAAAAGATAGCGTATTTCAAGAATATATAATGCCTTGGTATGTAGAGGAGTGGGGGCTTGCAATCACCAACCCAAGGACTACAGCCAATCGTATACTGGTCCTTAGAACGCGATCAGCGGAATGGATGGATCACTATCTAATGAAGTACGGTGAACGGAAGGGCCTTTTGGAAGAAAAAGAGTATCAGACGTATAGTATTCGAAGATTACTCGATGCAGATTTATTATCGCCCTTTAATCGGCAACTCGCCCTGGGGCTTGCACAACCATACTATACGATTATTGATGATTTCGTACTGTTTGGCAGGTCAAGATTAGCCTTAGAATCTATGATTGATAAGCATCTTGTTGGCCAAACGTTGCAGAATAAGCCAAGTTTCCAACAATTTGTCAACGAGGCAAAATTCTCCGATGTTACATTGTTATACACTGATGCAAATTCAGCTTACCACCTGTTAATGCAATCCTTAAACGATGAGGCAGATGCATACTTTAAACACTGTTGGGGTACCATACAAAAAGAATGGACCGGAGGGCTTTATGCTAAAACTGATGGGC
This sequence comes from Saprospiraceae bacterium, assembly GCA_020631105.1. GTDB lineage: Bacteria > Bacteroidota > Bacteroidia > Chitinophagales > Saprospiraceae > JAHDHW01. Next base: position 3,702 of record JAHDHW010000189.1, read on the forward strand.
AGAAAATTTCCTTCCAGTTCACTATGAACCAACATACAAAACAAGAAGATCAGGGGCCTCAGTTAGCCTGGCGGGTTGCTTTGCAAAATAAAATTGTTGGCGCACCTCGGACCTTCTGGAATCCCAATAAAAAGACCTATGAAATATTGGTTCAGGATGATGCTCATCGCTTGTATTTTCTGAGTGAAAGTGGAGAATTATTATGGAAAAAAAGCTTAGATGGACCCATTTTATCTGAGATCTATCAAGTTGATTATCAGGAAGATGGACAATTGAAATACTTTTTCAATACGCCCGGGAAGATCTATCTTTTAGATAGTGATGGTCAAACTGCGGGTAATTATCCTCTGAGCCTTCAATCTGAGGCTACAAACGGGCTTTGCCTGACCAGAATAAAGCACAGTTATGCTTACCAATATTTTTTAGCCTGTACTAACGGACATGCTTATGGCTTTACAAAAGATGGTAACCCCATTCCGGGCTGGAACCCAAAGTATAATGTAGGTCAAATCGAGCAGAGCTTTCAATACTTTCAGAGAAGAAGTAAGGACCATTTGATTATGCTTAATAAAGCAGGCGTTTTAACAGCTTATGATAGCGAAGGAAGACGTTTGTTTAAAAAGCGAAATCCAAAAAGTCAGCCTTGGGAGAAATTAGAAATTTTGCAGTCTGACCGACAAAATCAAATTGCCCTAAGTGATCGGGCCGGAAACATCACTTTGGTTAATCATCGAGGGCAGGAGAATAAGCTTTCTTTTGCGGATCAAAGGCCCGAAAACGCCTACAGTGTTAGCTTTGTGAGCCAACCTAAACGATTTCAGAATGTCATTGCATTAGGAAAAGATCAACTTAGTTATTACGCTTTTGAAAACCGCCGCTTAGTTAAACAATTCGCGCTTTCACTAGGCAAACAGCCTGATGATGTGTTCAGAGTAAGAGACCGAAAAGGGGGCTTCGCTTATTTCGGAACCCTTGATTCGGCAGAAAAACAAATTAACCTATATTCGCCTCAAACCGGCCACTGCGCTGGATTTCCTTTACCGGGAGACACCCGATTTGATCTGTACAATCTTAAATCACTCCAACAGACTGTTCTGGTCACCGGACTTCGAAATGAAGTCTATGCATATAGGATTGACCTGCCGTAGTCTATACAACCAAAAAATATTTAACATATTTCTCTGTTGCTGCTAAGGGATTTACAGGGTTCCGTGGTATAGTTCTTGTATTTGCATAAATACGATTATTTTCTATTTATTAAATCAAGCACTTGACAATCCGGAGGCAAATAATAATAGGGTTCTTGTTGCTGCTCGTAAGTACACTACATGCGGAGCGTGTAGATAGTCTTTTGCAGGTCATCACTCAGTTGGAATCCAACGAGTCGGAAGAGGAATTGCTGGATGTGCTTTACGAATTATTACGCACATACGAAAAGAAAGGAGACTTTACCAAGGTTTTGGAGACTGCTCAAAATGCCTTAAGCTTATCTGAATCGATTGGCGTAGTAAAACACCGCGCTGAGATTTTATACTTTATCGGTTATGGTTATGATCGAACGGATCAATATGAACTGGCATTAGAGCATTACGAAAACCTGATCAGTGAACTGCCGGGTATCCCTGTTCAAGAAGGTGAAGATCGACAAGATATCATCTGGAGGATTCATGATCGTCTAGCCTCGGTCAATCGTAATATGGGGAAGCTTGAAAAATCCTACAAATTTCAACTTAAAGCCCTGGAGACCGCAGAAAACGCAAAAGATACTTCTAACCTCGGAACCTCGCTTTATCAGTTGGGGTCTTTCTTTTTTTATCAACAACAATACACCAAGGCGCTGGAGCATTACAAAAAAGCGCAGAACTGCTTCGATAATTCCGATAACAAAAGAATGATTTATGCTTGTGTTGCGGCAATTGGAACTACCTATGGTAGTTTAGATTCGTTGGAGAAATCATTGGAGTATAATAAGGAGTCTTTGGCTATTGCCAAGGAGATTGATTATCAATTGGGAGTAGCTTATTCCCTTTCCAATGTAGGTTCAACATATATCGCATTAAAAAATTATGATAAAGCTTATGATATCCTTACTTCATCCTTACGAATGAAGGAAGAAAGTAATGATAAATGGGGGCAAATCGGAACCTTAAGATCATTGGCCGAGATGTTTATCCTTAAAGGTGATCCTCAAAAAGCTATTCCTTATCTGGATCAAGCCTATCAATTAGCAGTAGATATTAAGTCAAAACCAAGACAACTGGAACTGATAGATCTATTTTCTCAAGCCTATAAGCGATTAGGGGATTATAAAAATGCAATGACTTATATGGAGTCCTTTATTGGGCTGAAGGATAGTGTGCTGAACGAACAAACGGTAGCAAAGCTTGGGGAACAGAAGGAAAGCTACGAAGTCAAACAGAAGGAGAAAGAAATTCTATTACTTCAAAAGCAAAAAGAAGTATTAGAACGAGATCAGGAGATTGAGCAGTTATATAACTATATATGGACAGTTCTTGCCTGCGGCTTTGGTTTACTTTTATTATTATTCGTGAGTCGCTATCGCACTCAGAAACGGTCTTCCAAAGCATTAGCAGATAAAAACGAAAAGATTAATATCCAGAATGAGCAATTGCAAAAGGTCAACAATCTGTTGAGTGAGACAAATGATCTGCTGGAGGAAAATAAAAAGAAGATTGAAGAGCAAAATAAAGCTTTGGAAAGCTCTAATGAAGATTTACGCAACTTTGCTTCCGTAGCTTCGCATGACTTGAAGGAACCATTGAGAATGATCAACTCTTATACTTCAATCCTAAAGCGCCGATACGAACCTTTATTTGATGATCGCGCAAAAGAGTTTATGGGATTCGTTGTTGATGGTTGTACTCGGATGGAGCAAATGATTAATAGCCTGTTAGATTACTCTAGAGTATCACTTAATGGTGCTGTCGACAAGTTTAAACTCATTCAGTCCGGATCAGTTGTAGATATTGTTCAGAGTAATTTAAGGTATTCAATCACCAAGCATTCTGCCACCATTAATGTAGATAACAAAGAATCCTTTCCTATTATTAGAGCTGATCAATCTCAAATGATGCAACTGTTTCAGAATCTGATCAGTAATGCGATTAAATTTAAAGGGGAGCGATTACCTGTAGTCCATGTAGGCTGCAAAACGGAAGGCGACACACATACTTTCTATATAAAAGATAATGGTATCGGAATCAGCAAAGAAAATCAGGAAAAGATTTTTGATATGCTTACTCGATTACACAGCAAACAAGAATACGAAGGTACGGGGATTGGCTTAGCAACGGTGCGAAAAATTGTAGAGCGTCATGACGGCAGAATCTGGGTAGAATCTGTAGAAGGAGAGGGGAGTACTTTTTTCTTCACAGTACCAGTGGTTGAAGTAGCAGAGCCTGCGGCTAACTAAAGTAACACTATCGTAAATTCGTCGTTCAATAGAATTATACTACAATTCTATTTTTTCATCTCTGTTTTCATTTCTAAAAATCAACTTTATAAAGTGAATTTTCACTATGTCACTTTTTAGTACCAGGTACTGAAGGGTTACATTTATTTTATAAATAAAATTGATGAACTATGAAAGGAATGATTTTTAACGTCGCCGAAAAGTTTATTGTCGAACATTATGGAGAGGATATGCTGGACGATATTATCGATGAGTGTAATCTGATCACCAAAGAACCCTTTGTAGGCCCTGGTACCTACCCTGATGAAGATTTAATTGAGATTGTTGTTAAAGCAGCAGCCATGCTCAACATATCTGTTGGCGAACTTTTGAAAAAATTAGGCCGATATTCCTTTGGAAAGCTAAGAGATCGCCATCCGGAGTTTGTCACTCCATTTACACATCCTAAGCCATTCCTTAAATCTGTGGAAGGCGTGATACATGTAGAAGTAAAAAAATTAATTGACGGCGTAAAGTTGCCCACTTTTCAGTATGCTGATCCTGCGGATGATGAGCTAGTTATTACCTATTTTTCAGAACGAAAACTTTATCCCTTTATGGAAGGGCTTATCCAGGGGGTAGCAGATCATTTTGAAACTTCGATACAGCAGAAAACAAGGATCTTCGAAAAAGAAGGTATTGAGTTTTGCGATTACCATATCAAATTCAACTAATATGATTGACTCCTCTTCAAAAGACCAAAGAAAACTAGAAAGGGCTCGGCAGAAGATTCGAATATTAGAAGAGATGGTAGAGAACAGAACCCGAGAGCTCTATCTAAAGAATCAAAAGCTAGAGCAGAAAAATGAGGAATTAGAACGGTTTGCTTACGTTTCTTCCCATGATTTGCAGGAGCCGATTAGATCAATCGTTGGATTTTCGCAATTACTACATCGTAAATATCGGGATCAATTCGATGAAGAAGGGGAAGAGTTTCTGGAATATATCACAGAAGCATCTTTTAGAGTGAAGAATCTGGTTAACGCGCTTTTAGATTTTACCAGACTAGGCAAGGAACGTATCGTCAGACAAGTAGATTGTAATAAGATCATTCAATCAATCATGGAAAACGGCGGACGAAAAGTAATCGATGAAAACAACATTACTTTTACTTGTGATCAACTCCCCGTCGTCAGAGGCTGTGAATTAGAATTAGGTCAGTTATTCCAGAATGTTATCCAGAACGCCATCAAATACAGAAAAACGGAAGAGGATGCAGAGCCATTTGTTAAGGTAAGACATGTAGAAACGGAGAAAGAATGGATGTTTTCGGTGGAAGATAATGGAATTGGGTTTGACGAAGAATTCAAAGACCGAATCTTTATCATTTTTCAGCGATTACATACCAGAGATAAATATCAAGGTACTGGTATCGGATTAGCGATGTGTAAGAAAATTACAGAAATGCATGGTGGAAGAATATGGGCCAGTTCAAAACCAGGAGAAGGCAGTACCTTTTATTTTACCTTAGCAAAAGAGGACTAGAGTAGTTCCATCTCACCATTGAATAGGAGATTGTCCGGCTCTTTCCAGTATTTCATTCGTTTTTGAGAAATGTTTGTTTCCAAACCAATATCCCTTATTCGCACTCAGCGGTGAAGGATGCCCGGAAGTAAGGACATGGTGCTTTAAACCATCAATCAGGCTCGCTTTTTTCTTAGCGAAGCCACCCCATAATAAAAATACGATACCTTCTCTTTGACTTGAAAGCTTTGATATTACTGCGTCCGTAAAAGTATGCCAGCCAATGCTTTTGTGTGAGTTAGCCTGATGACGAACAACCGTGAGTCCAGCATTCAAAAGAAAAACACCCTGTTCTGCCCATCTTTGTAAGTTTCCACTTACCGGCACAGGAATTCCCAAATCTTCCTTTAGCTCCTTGAAGATATTCTCCAGAGACGGTGGTTTAGGTACTCCATCCTGCACAGAAAAACAGAGCCCATGCGCCTGTCCGGGGCCATGATAAGGATCTTGCCCAAGGATGACTACCTTAACTTGATCAAAGGGCGTAGAATCAAAAGCATTAAAAATAAGTGGCCCGGGAGGAAAGATAACCTTGCCTGCCTTTTTATCCTTGAGGATCGATTGTTTGATCATGGAGAAGTAAGGCTGCTTGAATTCATCTGCTAAAACTGCTTTCCAGGACTCATGGATATTGACATTGGCCATAAAGAATTAGATTTGTTACGTTTTCTCAATAATTGATATCAATTTAAAGTAGGAACTTAAAGAAATATCAGATTGTTCAGAAAAATAGGTTTTTATCTTTGCATATTACGGATAAAAACTACTAATTTTGCGGAGCCTTAAATGAAAGGCAAAAATATCCAGAAAAATGGTCCTATAGCTCAACTGGATA
>JAHDHW010000190.1 GCA_020631105.1 Saprospiraceae bacterium
CAAGTAAAGTTTATTACGGCAACACACCTCCCCTTCTATTTTTCAAAAAACCATTTGCCGTGAAAATTACGCCTATACTTTACTCCAGTATTTTCTTTTTTTATTCGCTGAGTTTCGTGTCCGCTAAGGCGACCAACGACATCTCTGAAATTTTACCAAAAGTTGAACAAGATACCATTGTCCAAGACTTCCATAGAGCGGATCAGGTAAAAGCGACCCCTACGGAGGCTTTGATCAGAGTTAAGGTTACAGACATGCGAAAAAATATACTTTCAGAGATGCCACTTTGGATACATAATAAGCAAGGGCAATTTTGGCAAGGGACCACCGATGAAAATGGAGAAGTATTTTTCTTATTGCCCAATAATCAACAGTATCAAGTCAATATCGATCAAGAAGCTAATTATCGCAAGTTCAAAATACCTAAAGAAGCAGGATTTTTTAAGACCGTCCGGGTAGTGTACATGAGTGGAAAAGTACGGGAGACTGAACGTAATGACACCATTTACCAGGCAAATAACAAAGGGATGTCCCCTACCCTTTCCCGGGTCCTCGTAAAAATCAAAATTAAAGATTTAGACCTAAAAGGATTACCACAAGAAGTCCTTTGCTTCGAAGCACAAAATGCCGGCAAAGTATATTATTCCGAAACAGATAAAAATGGTGAAAGCACTTTGATGCTTCCAAAGGGCGATACCTATTGCATCCATTCTTATGCTTTCAGGGATATCAGCTGTAAGACTTTCGAAAAGAGTAATACCAGCCGAACGAGCAAATTTGAATTTACTACCTTATCAACAGCTGCTTTTAAAGCACGAGAAAAAGAGCGAAAGCGGTTATTGGCCCAGCGAGATTCAATGCGTCATGCTCAACGTATTCAGGATAGCATCCATCTTGCTCAAGCGGGTAATCGAAACTTCTATTTACAACACGCTTATCATCATGCCGATTACGATTATATAGAAAAGAAGATTACAAATCTGGCTAATCAAAACCAAAAGGATATAGCTCAGAATCCTAATCACTTCAAAGAAACCGGAGAAGAAATAAAATCAATCCTTCATCGGAATAAGGAGCACTGGCCACAAAAGCGAATCGTCGCAAATATCGACTGTAGCATGTATCAGTACATTGACGAATTACTAGTCTGGAACTATATGGACGAACAAGAACAACTTCAGAATAAATACTTCTTATTCAATGGCTTCAATTATCTGGATCAACAAAAAGACGCACAGAATAGAAGGGGAATTTTTCCAGTAGCACAAAACAATGTTAAAAGCTTTATGGAAACGATTGACAAAATCGTCAACTTTGAATGTACAGGCAGTCGCCTGGAGAATGTAGTAGAAGCATTACTACTTGGAGCTAAAGACAAAAATGACCAGGAAGACCTCCTTTTTATTGCAGATAACTATAGTGATGTAAGTGATTTACATTTATTAGAACAACTCAAAGTTCCGGTACATGTCCTACTCACTGCTTCAAAATATGGCATCAACGAAAATTATCTCGAAATCGCCTACCGTACCGGTGGCTCTATTCATACCCTTCACGAAGATGTAGGTCCAAAGCAATTAAAGGGTCTAAAAAACGGCCAGCAACTACGAATAGGTACTTTCATCTATACTTTTTACAAAGGAAAATTTTTAAAAGTAAATGCCTAGGCTTGCAATAAACAAATGCTCCAAGTTTATTAAACGTTAAACAAACCTCACAATAATTCATTTATTCTTAACGTAAATAACTTATAAACCAAAAGCCCTATCTTTACGTCAAACTCAGGTCTAGCATGTTGTTCAAGGACAAAAAAGAAGAAGCACATGGAGGTAACTATAAGCTCAAGGCTATTAAAGTCTTTGGGTCAAAGGAAAACCTGTACCAAAATGTAAAAAAGTATCGGCAGGTTTATGATGTAATCGAATCTCGATATATCTACTGCGAACTTTCCTTTTTCAATAAACTATTTGATGAATTTGATTGGCAGACTAAAGTCCTCTTCACCTGTAAACGTGTAGATAGCGGGGAATCCGTCTGCGAACTGGAAAAGGAGATCGTTGTAGCCAAAGAACAGAATATTGTTTACCTGCGGGAAGGTTGGGGCACACCTGATCCGGGCTGGTGGAAGAAAGGAGTCTACGAATGGGAGGTGTTTATTGATGGAGAATTAGTTGGCAAAACGAAATTCTATATCGTCGAATCAGGCTTGGTGACAGAAGAAGTCAATCCTTATTTTGAAATCTCCGAGATAAGACTTTTCGAAAGTCCCCGCAAAGGAATGCCGCACGAAGAGCGTACTTACCTCAAAACATTCTCTGCCGCAGATACGCGCTATGTCAATATAGAAATGCGCCTGAATGTTCTGATTCCCAAGGATGAATTCTTTCCCTTGGAGCTTCAGTTCTACTTTTATAATGACTCCGGACAGCAAAAAGCCTTCATGAGTTATTTTAAAGAACACAAAAATCATACAGGCGTCTTAGCCTTAGATACAGGGTATGGTTCCGATACACCAGGATACTGGTACCCTGATAAATATACTCTGGAAGTGATTTTCATGGATAAGATGGTCGCTGTTGTCCCCTTTGAAGTAGCAGAAAATGAAGAACCAGAGGAGAAGCCATTGCCCTTTATGACTTCTCTGGAAACAGATGCCTTAACTACGCCAAGTACAACACCAAAGCTTACTTTTGAGGAAGCAAAAGCGGAGTTAACCAATCTGATTGGACTCAATTCTGTAAAAGAACAAATCAATGAACTAGCTACTTACCAGCAATTCCTCAAAGTCAGAAAGGATAAAGGCCTGGAAGATCAGCAGCCTATAAACCTCCACAGCGTATTTACCGGAAACCCCGGGACAGGTAAAACAACCGTCGCAAAAATGCTAGGTAAGATTTATTGGAGCCTGGATCTTCTATCACATGGAAAGGTCATGGAAGTCGGTCGCGCAGATTTGGTCGGTGAGTTTATCGGCCAAACAGCTCCTAAAGTAAAAAAAGCCATCGAGAAAGCCCGAGGAGGTATCCTTTTCGTTGATGAGGCTTATGCCCTGACCAATCGAGGAGATGACGGAAAAGACTTTGGACGAGAAGTGATCGAAGTACTCTTAAAGGAACTTGCGGAAAACAATAATGACTTAGCTATCATCTTTGCTGGTTATCCTAAAGAAATGCAAGTCTTTATTAATTCTAATCCTGGCTTGGCTAGTCGCCTCCGGAATGTCATTCATTTTCCGGATTACGCTCCAAAGGAATTGATCGAAATCGCAGAATATACAGCGCAGAGACGTGGAATACTTATCCATGATACTGCCAAAGAAATCATCCACAAAAAACTAGTAGAAGTCTATCGTAACCGCGATGATCATTTTGGTAATGCCCGCTATATCAATGGAATCATTGAAGAAGCAAAACAAAACCTTGCAATCCGGTTGATGCAATCAGGAGAAGACTTAAGTTTGATGGATTCTGAGCAATTATCAACTATCACCATTGAGGATATTGAAAAGGTATTCGCTCATGAGGCTAATGATTCGATTGCCATACCCGTTGATGAAGCTTTACTGGAAGATGCGCTCATGCAGCTCAATGATTTGGTGGGCTTAGAGAATATCAAAAAAGAAGTACAAGAGCAAACCAAACTCGTCCGCTATTATCGCGAAATCGGAAAAGACATTAAGAAAGCCTTTTCACTCCATACCGTATTCAAAGGAAACCCTGGTACCGGAAAGACTACCGTTGCAAGACTACTCGTGCAGATATATAAAGCATTGGGTATTCTTGAGCGTGGGCACCTCGTAGAATGTGATCGTAAAACATTGGTTGCTGGTTATGTTGGACAAACAGCTATTAAGACCAGCGAAATGATCGATAAGGCTATCGGTGGCGGGCTTTTCATTGATGAAGCATACGCTCTTACCAAAAACGGTGCAAACGACTTTGGTGGCGAAGCGATCGAAACCCTCCTCAAACGCATGGAAGACGAACGCGGTAAGTTTATGGTCATTGCGGCTGGCTATCCTAAGGAGATGAAAGTCTTTCTGGAAGCTAACCCGGGGCTACTCTCTCGTTTTGACAAACAGTTTCACTTCGAAGATTATTCTGCCGAAGAGCTGATGGACATTGCGAATATCATGCTTAAGTCGGAAGACTTAAAGCCTTCGGAGGCTGCCGAGCAACATCTCAAAGCTTATATCGATAAGCTTCTGAATAATAAACATAAATACTTCGGTAATGCCCGCACTATTCGTAAGATCGTTCAGGAAACGATCAGGCGACAAAACCTCCGAATGGCGGATATCCCACAAGAAGAAAGAACTCGTGATCTCATCCATACCATCGAGTTAGAAGATATCTCCGGTTTTTCTATAATGGAAGAAGATGTAGAACCAAAACGAGGGATCGGATTCCGCTAACAAGACCTTCATAAAAAGAAAAAAGCCTCAGGACCTTGCCCGAGGCTTTAATTTCATAGATTATTCTGGTAACTATTAATATCTTATCTACCAAAGCGAACCAGCTGGAATTGCTTTTGTCCACCGTAGTAGTTCATTGTAATTGCTAATCCTGGTGTGTCTCCTGAAAAATAAATGCAATCATATCGAGGAGAAACGATAAATCGTCCATTCTCATCAATCACACCGCATTTCGTTCCGACATAGGCAATCTCCATCCCATTTGAAAAAGCATTGGCTCTACGATTAGGATTTTGATATTGCGGAGCAATTGCCATATTCCCGTTGCTATCCATATAGCCCCATTTGCCCTGGATGCAAACCGGCGTTAAATTATTATTATAAGGGGCAGTTTCACAGAATTTAGGAGAGATAACCATGTCTCCGTATTTATTGATAAAACCCCATTTGCCACTTACCTGTACTGCTGCTCTTCCATTATGAAAGCTCTGTACATCTGTAAATTTTGGGCTAACGATTTCTGTTTGTGCAGCATTATCAATAATCCCCCAACGCTTTCCTACACATACACCTGTATATCCATTATCAAATCGTTTGATTAAATCATATTTAGGTCGAATCACAAAACTTCCTCTACTATCAATGAAACCTACCTTGCTCCCAACTTTTACCGCAGCTAAGCCATCGATAAATGCATACGCACGATCAAATTGAACATCAATTACTACATTTCCTTCTCTATTCACAAAACCCATTTTTTTATTAGGTCCTTCAACTTTGATTAAGCCATTAGAACATTTTTCATCCTTAATACATTTGAATGATTTTGTAGAAGTAAAAGCCACTCGTCCACTATTATCAATATACCCCGTCTGTCCACGCATAAATCCTACCTGAGCAACCCCTTCAGAAAAAGTAGAAGCATAACTATAACGAGCAGCTATAACGAGCTGACCACTATGATCAATATAACCATACTTATCACCTATTTTGACGGGAGCTAGTCCCTCTGAGAAATTTCCAGCTTCTTTGAAGCGAGCCTGAATGACGAGATCGCCATGCTCATTGATGAACCCCCACTTTCCATTCTGTTTGACTTTCAATAAACCTTCAGAAAAAGTCGCGAAGTCAAGTCCAAAATCTAGGCGGTCGGCAATAACTTTAATCGGTTGGGCATTAGACGCTACCACAAACATTACAACAAGCACAAATACAAATCTGATTTTCATAGTGAGATAGTTCTTGCAATACAGTTAAGTAACTTAGGTATACACTCGTCCCATCTTTCTTGGGACAACGATGTACATGGGATACTAAGTTGTTGGCACAGAAAACGTCTGGAATTTGGAATATAGTATTCCAAAAAAAATTAATACGACCGAGACTTAAAAATTAACTTATGTTATGGGATGTGGCTGGTACGCAATAATAAAGAAGATAAGGTTATGCTCGTTCAAAAATTATTGCTTTGAAATGGGTACCTCTCTCTTTTTAAAATAATTACGCCCCCGGTTTAAGGGAAACTTTGGAAGGAAAAATTATTCTCCGTTTTTAGTCAAGACAAAGCTAAAAAATTCATTCAGAAATACAAAACAAATATTAAAGAATTATTTAATAAGCTTGCTAATTTTCTCAACACGGTATTTGCGTGTTTTTCCATTCTCTTCTCTACCAAAAACGGTATTTCATTTTTTTTTGTTTCAACTCATATTGAATATTTTAAAATATTTATACTATGAGTTTCATCGGCCTGAAAACTTCAGGCCGATTACATCAAAAATAAAGCGTCCCTGGATCAATTTCGACTCAGGGACGCCTAAAAATAATAATTATTATTTATTAATTTTCGTTTTTGGGCACAAAGTCTAAGGATACTGAATTTATACAATAGCGTAAGCCAGTAGGCTGCGGACCATCCGGAAAGACATGCCCCTGGTGGCCGCCACAAGATCCGCATAGCACTTCTACTCTACGCATCCCATGACTAATGTCTTCTTTCTCAATAATCCGGCCCTCACCTATCGGTTCGTAGAAGCTCGGCCATCCGGTTCCTGACTTAAATTTAGTCTCAGAATCAAACAGCGCTAAGCCACAACCTGCACAGGTATAAGTACCCTCTTTTTTATTATTCCAAAGGTCTCCGGTGAACGCTCTCTCCGTTCCACTTTCCCTTAAAACATAATATTCCATCTCTGTCAACTCTGATCGCCATTGCTTTGCCGATTTCTCCACCTGAGGAATTGTATCCCCAACAAGGCTCGCAGAAACTTTTTTAGCCGTTCGGTCAATTTGCCCAGTAGCTTGTTGCGAAGATTGACCACAGGCAAAACTTAAAATACACCAAACAAAAATTATTCCTCGCATAATTAACGGTTTTAAAACGGAGGTAAAAAAGCCTACCCTACCCGTTGGTTTACATTTTTATTTATCAAATATAACAATATACATACATCACCTTCTCCTCTTCCTCGGACTGTTCCATTCTTCCTTCTCCGCAAACTCAACAATATTCTTCATAAATCGAACAATTGACATAAATACCAAATATCCAAAGGTCAATACTATCATTATCCAACGATAAGATCCAGCATTATTGATAGACATTGACGAAAAAAGATATGCTAATAGCCCAGAGCAGACAATTAGACCTACATATGCCAGCATAGATCGCCCCCAGTACTTATTCATATCCTTTGAAGACAAGCTAAATATGCTGTTAAACATCGCATAAAATAACAAAAAAGAAGTAGCCGTCATCCACGGAAACCGGTCACTTACCCGCATTATATCCGTCATCCCCATCAACTTTCCGCCGACCATCACAATTAAGCCTAAAGCTAGAACTATGGCAGCCTGAATAATAGGATCATAAGCTTTCTCAAAAAATGAACTTCCAGTACTCGGTTGAGACATAATATTATAGTTAAGTAGTTTAAGGTATCCAGCGCTCAAGATGCGACCGCATGATATTTTCGTTCTAATAACATTTCAGGTATTTCATAAAACAATCCGGTTTATCATTTATTAATAATGATGTTTCGTCTAATAAAATACATGCCAGGTAGAAACGAACATATTTAAAATAGTTTCCGGGCCGTATTGTTTAGTTTTGCCCCCATAAGTTAGTTGATATGAATAGATTCACCCAGCGTTTTTACGCAATTGTTACATTCTTTATAATAAGCGTTTCAGGTTTGACTCAAGTTCCGGAACTGGAAATCTGGGAAATCCAGGGTGATGGCATTACAAGTCCATATATGGATTCGATAGTTACCGCAGAGCGAAATATCGTAACCCTGGTGCGCAATGACCGGTTTTTCATTCAATGTCCACCTGAACGAAGTGATAATGATCCCAATACTTCTGACGGTATTATGGTTTATGTAGGCGACCAGCCTACTGTTTCTGTCGGTGATTTAGTAACTGTAAGCGGGCAGATCCAAGAGTATTTTCAATTGACAGAATTTGGTCCGGATAATCTAAACTATACCCTTGACTCCACTGGTATTACTTTACCGGAGTTCATTACTCTGGATTCTACTTATTTTCCGGATACCATTCAAGCTTTCCATATTGCCGAGCGCTTCGAAGGCATGCGGGTAAACTTTGACAATTTAAGGGTCAACGGACCATCGAATAATAATAATGCTTACGTGAGCTTTTCCCCGAAACGTACATTTCGGGAGCCCAGTATCATTTTTGTTGATATTATTACTTCCGTATTCTGGGATAATAATCCAGAGTTATTACAGATCAATCATCAAGGTACCGGAATTCTGCCGCTATCGGTAGGAATGAATGTTTCCGGTACAGGAGTACTAAGTTATTCCAATGGCAACTATCAACTTTTTGCCGATGATCTTGAGCTTAGTGGTGATCCATTGATTTCAGCGGTGCGACCTAAAGAGGGATTAGAAGCGACCGTCGGATCTTTAAATTGTTTCGTTTTCTCCAATCAGGAGCCAGATTTCTCAGCACGTCAGTTTAAACTGGCTCAGTATATCATTGATCAACTTGGAGCCCCAGATGTCCTGGCTGTTCAGGAAGTTCGGGATATCGCTACCCTTGAAGCACTAGCGGATAAAATTCAGGAACTAGCGCCCGATATTAGCTACTCGGCTTATCTCGAAAACGGTAACCAAAGTGGAAGCTTTCAGATCAATAATGGCTTTCTCGTCCGAAACACTTTACAAAATATCCAAATCTCTCAATGGGGAAAAGATGAAATCCTTAGTCTCGGTGGCCTTTTACATGATCGACCACCTTTATTATTAGAAGCAGAATTCACCACCAATCCTCCAACTCCGGTCCGAGTGCTCAACTTGCATCTTCGCTCGCTTGGAGGTATTGAAGGCAGCAATGCCGATTATGTCCGAACCAAGCGTTGGGAGCAATCCATCTCCGTGGCAAATATCATGAGAGACCTGCAATTCGGAAATTTAATTGTCGTCGGCGACTTTAATGCTTTTCAATTTTCAGATGGCTATGTGGATGTGCTGGCACAATTAACAGGAACGCAAAGTACCGGAGCAGAATATCCGGTGATCGAAAATTTGATTGATGTACCAATCACTAATCACAGTGCCTTGTTGCCCGATGAAGAATTATATTCTTTTGTATTTCGGGGGAATGCACAAATCCTCGACCATTGCCTGACTAATGAATTAACGAACCTTACCGTCAACGAATTACAATACGCTCGAGGGAATGCTGACAACTCTGATGATTTTGTTAATAATACTTTTGTCCCTTACCGTGCCGCTGATCATGATGGCTTTGTCCTTTATCTTGGGCTGAATGACTCCCTTTCGGTCGCAAACCAAGATTTAACACCTCTAAGTGCAGCCATCCAGTTTCCGAATCCATTTACAAAGGGATCGAGTATAGAACTAAGTTTGGATTTATCCCAAAGCATTAGCTTAGAACTTATTGATGTGAATGGCAGAATACTATTCCATGAAGACCTTGGAAGATTAGAAAAAGGGATGATACACCAAATCACTCCAGAGTGGAGCTTGCCAGGTGGGCTATATATTTTAAACGTCGTCGGAG
>JAHDHW010000191.1 GCA_020631105.1 Saprospiraceae bacterium
ACGACTTCCTCCTCAAAAGCCGCTTTCACGAAGTAAATCCCTCCGGGAAGTGTTTTCAAATCAAAGTTGATATTCATTATTCGCGGGTCCTCCCGTACTAAGATCAATCGCCCGGCTAGGTCATACAATCCTACGGAGCTCGGAAATTCATCCGCCTGAATAGAGACCATTGCTTCGTTCACCGCAGGATTCGGAGATATCTCCAAACTAATCTCTGAAGTATTGATCTCGGGATCAACACTTACAATAGTTTCTTCCACTCCAAATCGAATTTCTGAAATTCCAGTACAGGAAGGATCTCCCCAATTGGTCAGAGCAGTAACCAATACGTAACGTGCA
This sequence comes from Saprospiraceae bacterium, assembly GCA_020631105.1. Taxonomy (GTDB): domain Bacteria; phylum Bacteroidota; class Bacteroidia; order Chitinophagales; family Saprospiraceae; genus JAHDHW01. The sequence continues at coordinate 340 of JAHDHW010000191.1, forward strand.
CTTATCCCATTAAAATTAGGTCCTGCCATTCCTTCGTACTTATAAGATGATGGTGCTTTATCCAATACAAAGGTTGTGAGGGTCTCCCAGTTGATGCCATCAAGGGAATAGTCAATTACAACATCTCTTGCTCCCGCTTCACTTTGTGCCCACACATTATAATTCCAAAAATGAGTAGAGTCCAGTACATACTCAAACCCCAAATCATACATAATCCAATGACTGCTTGGGTGTTCCGGATTTGGATTAGTTCCTTTTTGACAGGATAACCAACTATCTTCTGCGAATGGAGTATGTGTCGTTTCTAAACATTGAGCACTAAGACTCAAAGTGACAAAAAGAAGGAATAAAGTATGATAGATATTTTTTGATTTCATCTTTTTAATATTTAAAAAGTGTGGAGTGATCAGCATTTTGATCACTCAGACACACCGCCATGGATTTAATTTAGAGATTCATAAAACCAATTGGATTGCTCCCGCCACCCGGCGTATAGAACTCCCCAATGTTTGGCAAGAGCGTACTCAGATCGAATGGAGAAACTCCAAACCAAAGTGCCAGCTCTGCGAAATACTCATCTGTACTCGTCGTAGGAATAAATATTCCTCCTCCTAATTCCAGTGAGCTGTCCAATGCAAGTTCCGGATAAGAACCATAAATCGCCTGGCCATTTACTGCTCCGCCCATGACCATTGCATTACCGCCCCAGGCATGGTCTGTACCATTCCCATTAGAAGTCAGTGATCTCGCGAAGTCTGAGATCGTATAAGTAGTCACACAATCGGTTGCATCTAACTCTGTCAAGGCGCTATAAAATTCATTCAGCGCAACACTTAATTGCCCAAGCAGTGCTGCTTGATTATTCAATAATTCATCATGATGATCCCAGCCACCAATGTTCAAAAAGAAAGTTTGCCGGGTCATCCCTAACGTTTCTCTTGCTGCGATTGTACGGGCAATCATTTGTAAGCTATCCGAAATATAATTATCAGAGAAAGTGGTGTTAAAAGGTGCGACCTCTCCTACTGCCGAATTAAATAATTCATTACTCTGTATAGAGTTTTTGATTACACCAGAATAAGTTTGCTTAAATACATCTTGATATTGTTGATTCAGCAGGCTATTCACCCCGGAGGTCATCAATTGATGAAAAACATCGGTCTCCCCATATCCTAAGACCCCAACCGCTCCGGTATCCGAATTAATCGTATAAGGCGTAACATTTGCGCCAGACTGAAAAATATTATTCCCACTCAGACTAATGTTCATAGAAATATCCTGGGTGCTATTCATAGATTGTAAGAGATCAGCGAGCCGTCCTCCCCAACCTTGTGGTGATCGTTCTTGCGGGACTGAAGTCTGCCAGTGCATCGCCTGATCAGAATGCGAAAGTAAACCTAGAGGTAAATCCGCGCTACCATCCAATACTTCTGCTTTCGTAGTTGGTCGTACCAAGGTTCCAACATTAGAAAGGAATGCTACATTACCTTGATCAAATAATGTTTTGATTTCTGGCATACTCGGATGAAGGCCCAACTCTTGCGAAGTGTTCGTTGCATTTAAAGTAAGCAGATCATTTTCCGGAAGTGCCAGATTACTTCTGGATAAGGCATAAGCACTATACCCTGCTCCTCTTGGTACCAGCATATTGAAACTATCATTTCCTCCCGATAAGGAAATACAAACTAATGCTTTATAATCTCCCCCGGCAGCAATCGATGGTCGTGCCAGTACATTAGCCGAAGCCAGATTAAAGATGGAAGAAAATAAGGTCGTCGTACCGATTGCTGCGCAAGAAGCCTCTCCAAAAAATTTTCTACGTGATATATTTCGTTTAGACATGATTTTCAGTTTTTAATTTTATTAAGTAGCAAGCCAAAAAATTGATAAATAGTTTATCACTCAATTATTCCTTATTTCATAATCGCATAGTCAGGTGAAATCATCGTTAGGTATAAGGCTAACCTGATTTGGAATTCCGGTGCTACAAAAAGGGGATCACAGGCAGCAATAATTGAATCTTTCGTTTCTTGCGACATATTACCGTGAACCAAAACCAAATCAAGGTAATCTACAATAGACTCTACATCCGTTTCCATATCTTCCAGGTCAAGGAGATTTACTAAAGCGGTATAATCCTCTGCAATACCTAATTGATTAAATTCATTATTGGGAATTTCATTATTATAATTCGCTACCGTCATATAATAGATCCAATTAAAATAACCTGCTGAAGTTGAGGAGTTAAAAATCTGAAACTCCGGTCCTACCAGTGATTCATTTGCAAAATCACTATTCGGTTCGTAATCCGGCAAAAAGAAATTAAAAACAGTTGGCGCATGCATTGGAAACTGATTCATCAAATAATCAAAAGCAAAGCCTTGATTCCAAAACCATCCGGAAGGTGTCTCTGCATCAAAAGCTTTGACATACTGCGTATATCGCTGGATAGGCTCTTTTAATCTACCATTTGTTGGATGATTAATCCATTCGCAGTCTCTCGCTTCTTCGTCCATTAGTATAGCTTCAACTACTGCTTTCATATCTCCACGAACACCACTACCGTTATTATTAAACACATTAGTGATCCGCTCCACATACTCCGGTGTAGGATTGGATTTCACCAGTCGCTGGATCAATTGCTTACCAATAAAAGGGCCGACATTCGGGTGATTGAACAAGTGTTCAACCGCCATTTCTATATCCTGCATCCCAGGTTGGTTCGCAGGGATAGAATAGCCATTTAATAAGTTTTTCACTCCGGTATCATGAAAGCTCTGATACATCGTCATGGGCTCCGTTGGATTAATAAAAAAGAAATTGGCGCCAAAGAATGGGCTAATTTGCACTCCAGGTTCAAACCAGTCGGTCATCCCTAATCCGGTAAAGACTTTGGCAAACTCCTGGATATCATCATTATCATAGGTAGGTATAAAATTCCCATTTGCATCTGTTTGGCGAGTGCCATCAGGATTAAGCTCGTACAAACCGATGGAAAACAATTGCATAATCTCCCGAGCATAATTCTCGTCGGGTTCAATATTCTGAGCAGGTACCGCCTTGGGATTATTAAAATGACTCAGGTAAAAACCCATCATTGGATGAAGAGATACATCCAAAAGCAAATCTTTATAATTTCCAAATGAATGCTCCGCTAAAACATCATAATAGCTACCTAATCCGTATCCTCTTAAACTTAAATCTGATTGTGTACTAATCACTAAGATTTCACTTAGTGCCAATGCTATTCGATGCCTGAGGATATCCGGAGCAGTCTGTGCAATATGAGACCAGGCAAATCGAAAATGAAGGGTATTTACATAATACTCCTCCGGATCTTCACCCAGATCTATATAGTAATCATAATAAATACCGTCGATAGGTTCCATGGTCTCCACGTAAGAGGTCATTGGAAGATTAAACTGTTCCTCAAACCAAGCATCAATACCAATAGATTCTAAATGACGTATATCTTCCAGATTACTTCCTAAAGTAGCCTGCGATAAAAAACGGGAAGCATTTACAAAGTCAAGCCCGACTCCACTTCCATCAAGAGTACTTGCATTAGGGCTATCAGCACTACTGCTGCTGATTACTACGCCTTCTTTGTGTCCAGCTCCGATGTAATCATTATAAACCTGAGCGGATAAAGAAAAGCTGAATCCTAATAAAATGGTAAGCATAATTGTTTTCATAAACTGGTGTTATTATTTCGCTTAAATGTTTCTATTTGACCGTAATAAAAGGGTGCTTAAGTCCTTCTTACTCTATCAATGACCAATAAGTTTTGATTTACCCTACCCCCCCTTCAGAAAAAAATTTTAATTTCAATTTCCGATATGAAAACAAAGCAACAAGCATCACTCTGTGAAGAATCTGTCTTCGACCAAGTTTACAGGGACGAACTACAGGCGCTATATCGCTTTGTATATTATAAATGTGGCATTAGTAGTGTTGCCGAAGACCTCGCTCAAGAGGCTTTTATAAAACTTTGGGAAAATTGTTCCAAAGTAGAAAAGGAAAAAGCCAAAGCATTTCTTTTTACTGTCGCCAGAAATTTATTCATCAACTCTGTTAATCGAAAAAAGGTAGCCCTTCGTTTTGAGCAAGAACAAGGAAAAACACCCGGGCCGGATACCCCCTCTTTTTTGTTAGAGCAACAAGAATTCCAGCAGCGCTTAGAAAAAATGATCAGCGAACTCACGGAGGAACAACGTGAAGTCTTTTTATTGAATCGAATTGATGGCTTAAAATACCGGGAGATTGCGGAGCTATTAAGTATTAGTCAAAAGGCAGTGGAAAAACGAATGCATAAAGCTTTATTAAAACTTCGTACCCTACATGATAAAATTTAAACCAATGGTAGGGTAAATTGCCCTAAGCTTGTTTGAATAGTGTATGACGGTCAAAATATGATAAAAGATCGTCAAACTTAATATTAGTATGAAAAACGACCTGTTCAATGATGAGACATTCCTCGCTCGATGGTTAGCGCAGGAATTAACGGAAGCGGAGTTGGAGCAATTCCAACAGCATCCTGATTTTGCTTTGTACAAACAACTAGCAGAAGGTGCTCAAAAATTGCCCAAGCCACAGCTTAAGAATGAAGGGGTCCTACTTCAAAAGATTAAAGCAAAGGCTAATAAATCATCAAATCTTGCACCCTTAAAAAATACATCGAAGACAAAACCAATTGTATCCCGTCGATTAATCATGGGAATCTTAGGCGCTGCGGCAGCTGCGCTTTTACTCTTTAGCTATTTTAATTGGATGACTCCGGGATCTACGACCTATGAATCGGCTATCGCCGAACAAAAGTCAATTACATTACCCGATGGTTCAAGTGTATTACTCAATGCCAATTCTGAGATTGTTGTACCTGCGAATAATTTTAAAAATAATCGGGAGGTAAGATTAAACGGAGAGGCCTTTTTCTCAGTCGAAGAAGGGAATACTTTTTCCGTACTCACTGATAATGGAATCGTTACCGTACTTGGAACAACATTCTCCGTATACTCCAGGGATCAGCAAGCAAGCATCTCTTGCAAATCCGGATCGGTAAGTGTCCAGAATAATGCGGGTAAATCAGTGACCCTAAAAGCCGGCGATCGTGTTCACATCATCAATAATCGTTTAGGTAAATTGACTAAGGTCAATCCTGATGGTATTGCTGACTGGGATTCCGGTGTTTCAAACTTTGAAAGTGAATATTTAAGCATAGTAAGCCAAGCTATTGAAAATCAGTTTGGTATAAAAATTAATCTACCGGATCAATTAAGAGAAGAACGTTATACAGGTAGCTTCCTGCATCAGGATATGGAGACTGCGTTACGCATGGTTTTTGATCCAATGAACCTGAAATATCGCAAGGTTGATGAAAAGCAGTGGGAAGTAGTAGAATAAAAGTCTATGCGGCTAAGCTTTATGCTCTTCTTATTTATTCTTGGCATTTGTTCTGTTCAAGGACAAACCAGACATTCCTTTCCCTCCTTTGAAAAAACTCCACTGCAAAATGTAATTTCTTATTTAGAAAGCAATCACGATTTAGTCTTTTCCTATCGTGATTTGAATACGAGCCACTGTGCTATTAATCTGAAATCCGGAGAATACACACTGGAAAATTATCTGGATAACATTACAAAGCAATGCAACTTACGTTTTGAACGCATTAACGAAAAGTATGTCTTACTCATTCCTGATACCCCAAAACAGGATCAATATATTTGTGGTTTCCTACTCGATAGTGAAGAAGACCTTCCTTTGGCTTTTGCAAACGTAATCATCAAAGGAAAATCCATCGGCACCTCCTCCAATGAGGAAGGATTCTTTGAATTAAATGGGGTAAACACAGGAGATACTTTAAGAATGTCCTACGTAGGCTACCCTACCCTTGAAGTCATTATAAAACAGCTACCTAAAAGCGGTTGTCTGAATTATTACTTTAAGCCAGAACAAATGGTTTTCGAACCTGTGGTGGTTACACTTTATCTAATGGACGGTATCCTTCAGGATGTACTTGGGCAAAACATCATGATCAAACCGGATAAATTATCCGTCTTCCCCGGTGCGGTCGAACCGGATATTTTTACCGCCGTTCAAATGCTCCCTGGGATATGGAGTGCCAACGAAACGGCCTCCGGCCTGAATATGCGTGGCGGTACCCCAGATCAAAACCTGATTTTATACGACGGCATTCCAGTTTATCATACGGGGCATTTCTTTGGGATGATCTCTGCATTCAATCCCTACAATATTGAGACGGTTAATGTCTATCGTAGTGGCATTGGTTCTGAGTTTGGAGGAAGGGTGAGCGGCGTCATTGACATTCAGGGTAAAGAAGAACGACCGGATCAATTAAAATTAGATCTCGGTCTTAACCTTACACATGGTCACCTCAATTCACATATACCTCTTTGGAAAAACTCGGGACTCTCTGTTTCGATTCGACGAAGTTTTACAGACATCTTTCAGACACCAACTTTCAAAAGCTTGTCGGATAAAGTTTATCAAGGTTCCAAGCTGGATGAAGAACAATCTCCCAATGCAATCAATCAGCCCGATGAGACTTTCTATTTTACTGATTTTAATTTGAAATGGCATTGGTCTGCTGGCAAGAATAAATTTGGGATAGATATTTTCTCTGGCTTAAACCGATTAGATTATCTATCAGACCTTCCAAGCTTTCAAGCCCGTTCGACGGATGTTGTTCAATTAGACAATACCGGATTTGGAGCATATTGGTCCAGAGAATGGAGTGATAAGTTTTCGTCTCTCATCCGAGCGACTAATGCATCTTTCAGTAATAAATATTCTTTCCTCGCAGCATTTAATCAGGCGGTCCAAATGCCTTTCTTCGAGAGTAGTATCACTAACTCTATTGAAGATATCGGACTCAATTGGGTCAATACCTGGAAACCAGAACCTAATCATCAGCTTAAGTTCGGTATTCAAACCTCCGATGTCCAAATTGGCTTTGATACTCAGGAACGCCTGTTTGATTCTACCCGCGTTGAAAATCAATCCTTCGAACACAGAATTGCTACACTTTTTGCGGAGTATCATCTTTCTTTGGAAAAAGTATTGGAACTGGATATGGGCGTTCGCTATCAATATTCGCCAGTAATTGATAATTATTACTTTGAACCCAGAGTGGCACTTACCGCCAAAATCAATCCTAATGTAAAACTCAAACTTAGCTCCAGCAAACAGTTTCAGTTTGTCAGTCAACTGGTAATTTTTGATCTGGAAAATATTGGTTTAGCAAACGAACTCTGGGTTGCTTCAGATGCACAGATCATCCCGGTTATTGAATCCAATCAATGGTCAGGCGGTATTCAGTACAATAAAAATAATTGGAAAATTGACCTGGAGGGTTACGTGAAGGAACTCGCCGGAATCACTTCTCTCTCTAGTAGTTTTGCGATCAATGAACAAAGACCTTATGGACAAGGAGATGCCCGAATCCGGGGAATTGATTTGTTGATTCAGCGGGAGGTAACGACTGACTATCGCTTCTGGTTGAGTTACACTTTGTCGCAGTCAGTCTATGAATTTCCGACACTAACCAATAATTCCTTTCCGGCTTCTCACGACCAAAGACATACTTTTCAGTGGGTTAACTTACTTAATAAAGCACCCTGGGAGTTTGCTTTCGGCTGGCGTATAGCTAGTGGACTTCCTTACTCTCAATATGTAGATACAGAGTTTGTTAATCCGGAGAATACTGCTAATCCAAGCCCTTCCATACTCTACGAAGACATCAATAATCAGCGACTTGATCCTTACCATCGCTTTGACGCCTCCGTCATGTATAACTTTACCAATAGTCGTCGATTAAAGGGGCATATTGGACTATCTATTGTTAATCTTTATAACCGCGAAAACATCCTTGGGAGAAAATTCGTAATAGAAGATTTTAACGTAGATGAAGAACGAATCGATGTGCTGACGGTCAATCAATCCGGATTGGGCTTTACTCCGAATCTGGTTTTTAGATTATTCTGGTAATACACCACCTGCATTGATTTTAGCATCTCATTGCTGAACACTTAGCTCATGCTGACATCACCAATCCCCTATTATCATTATCCTCCGTTAAAAACTATTGTAACGTAACAAGAAATATTTAGCTATAATGAATAAGTTATTACTATTGGCTATCGTGCTTCTGATTAGCCATTCTCTTTTCGCTCAGAAAATTTTGGTAGGCATTGTTCAAAATAAACAGAAAGAACCGATTGAATTCGCCACTATATCACAAGGTCGTGGAGATCTTCGCGCGATTGCACGTACTGATCAAAACGGTATTTTCCACTTATTGCTCAACGAAGACCATCCCAATTCGATTATTATTGATGCGATGGGTTATCATACCATTGAAGTAGATTCAGTATTCCAACAAAAAGAAACCCTGATAATCACCCTCAAAAAAGACCTAAACTTTGAATTACCCAAGTATCTGGATCGCTCACGTTGGAAAGAGCGCGGGTCCGGGATTTACGGAATCATTGATATCGTTGATGATGATTTTGATGAATTTGAGTCCATCCTGGGTGAAGAAAACATCTATACTTTAAATCGCATGGCTGCGACTTTCAATTTAGAATTATCTTTCATCCGAAAGCGATTTCAATATGGATTCATTGGTGGTTTGTTATTTACAAACAATCAAGATCCGGATTCTATTGACATCGAACTCAACAATTCTGTTTTCGGGCTCAACTTTGGTTATCGGATTATCAATCACAAGCATTTTTATTTCATGCCCAATGCATCGTTTAAATGGTATAAATATCGTTTAATCAATTCCGACCTACGGGATGACGACCAGCTCAATACCTTTGTGCAGCAAAGTCGGGATCTTGATCTTCGATTTTGGCAACCAACCGGATTTCTGGGTGCAACACTTGCCTTCAAATTTGATGGGAAAATAAAAAACGACCAGCGATTTTGGTCCTTAGGGGTATATGGAGGTTATCTGCTAAAACTAAGAGATAAACCACATATCAACGGAGTGAGAAGTATGCTGGAAACGGACGCAAAAATCAAAGTACATCCTTTTAATCTGGGAATTTTCATCTC
>JAHDHW010000022.1:0-35765 GCA_020631105.1 Saprospiraceae bacterium
CATGTACGGATGAGTATACCATTACTCGTACTTACACGGCGACGGATAATTGTGGTAATACTGATGAGTTTGTTCAAACGATTAATGTTGAAGATAATACAGATCCAGTTATTACGACTACACTTTCAGCGAATGTTACCGTAGAATGTGATGCAGTCCCTGCAGCAGACTTAAGTGCAGTATCAGCGACGGATAATTGTGATACCGATGTGGAAGTAACGGTGGCAGAAACGACAACCCCTGGTGCTTGTACAGATGCTTATACTATTACACGGACTTATACTGCGACGGATAATTGTGGTAATACTGCGACCTTCGTTCAAACGATTAATGTAGAAGATACCACTGATCCGGTTATTACGACTTCTTTACCTCCTGTTGAAACGGTAGATTGTGATGCAGTCCCTGCACCGGCAATTGCTTCTGTGACCGCAACGGATAATTGCGATACGGATGTAGAGATCACCGTAGCCGAGACTACGACTCCGGGTGCTTGTACCGATAGTTATATTATTACTCGTACCTATACTGCAACGGATAATTGTGGGAACACCGATGTATTCGTTCAGACTATAAATCTAGAAGATGTAACGCCTCCTGTAATTAGTACAACTTTAAGCGCTACGCTTAGTGTAGAATGTGATGCAGTACCTGCAGCAGATTTAAGTGCAGTAACCGCGACGGATAATTGTGATACCGATGTCGAGATTACGGTAGCAGAAACAACTGCTCCGGGGCCATGTACCGATAGCTACACGATTACACGAACTTATACAGCAACAGATAACTGTGGTAATACCGATGAGTTTATCCAAACGATTAATGTTGATGATACCACCGATCCTGTATTGAGTACAACATTAGCAGCAACAATTACTGCTGAATGTGATGCAATACCTGCAGCAGATTTAAGTGCAGTGTCCGCGACGGATAATTGTGATACGGATGTAGAGATTACAGTAGCAGAAACAACGACTCCGGGAGTATGTACGGATGCTTATACGATCACAAGAACTTATACTGCGACGGATAACTGTGGAAACACCGATGAGTTTATCCAAACTATTAATGTAGAAGATAATACACCACCAACATTAAGTACTAGCTTATTGTCTAGCATTACAGTGGAGTGTGATAACGTTCCTGTTGCAAATACGACATTGGTTACTGCGACAGATAATTGTGATCCTAATGTAGAAATTACAGCCGCTGATGTGGTGACGCCAGGAGCATGTACGGATGCTTATACGATTACAAGAACTTACACTGCGACAGATAATTGCGGTAATACTTCTACTTTCGTTCAAACGATCAACGTAGAGGATACCACTGATCCAGTTATAAGCACAAGTTTATCTGCGAATATTAATGTTGAATGTGATAATATTCCTGCTGCAAATATAGCTGCAGCATCAGCGACGGATAATTGTGATACGGATGTAGAGATTACTTTTGTAGAAGTAATTACTCCTGGCGCATGTACTGACGCTTATACGATTACAAGAACCTATACAGCAACGGATAATTGTGGTAACACTGACGAGTTTATTCAAACGATCAATGTTAATGATACATCTGATCCAACGATCAATACTAGTCTTTCTCCAAGTGTAGCGGCAGAATGTGATAATATTCCAGTAGCTGATCCTACTGCGGTAACCGCAACCGATAATTGTGATACGGATGTAGATGTTGCCTTTAGCGAAACGACGACTCCTGGCTCTTGTCCAGAGGAATATACCATTACCCGTACTTGGGTAGCAACGGATAATTGTGGTAACTCTACTTCATTTACACAAACGATTAGCGTAAATGATTTAACGGAGCCAACGATCAGTTCAATCTTAGCGGCTACAGTAGATGCAGAATGTGATGCAGTCCCTGCAGCGGACTTAAGTGCAGTATCAGCAACCGACAATTGTGATACGGATGTAGAAATTACAGTAGCAGAAACGACAACTCCTGGTTCTTGTCCGGATGCATATACCATCACGCGAACTTATACGGCGACGGATAATTGTGGTAATACTGCGGAATTTGTACAGACCATAAATGTTAATGATAATACACCGCCAGTTATCTCGACAAGCCTTCCGGCAACTATTACCGGAGATTGTGAGAATCCTCCTGCGGCTGACTTGAGTGCAGTATCAGCGACGGATAATTGTGATACTGATGTTGAGATTACCGTTAGTGAAGTTTCAACTCCGGGTACTTGTGCAACGGATATAACCATTACGCGAACGTATACTGCAACGGATAATTGCGGTAATACTGCGGAGTTTATCCAAACGATTAATATTGAGGATACTGAGGTACCTGTCTTTGATCAAACGCTAACGCCGATAACAGCAAATTGTGAGAATCCTCCAACTGCACCGCAGATTGGAACGGATATAACAGCAACTGATAATTGCGATGATAATGTAGCAATAAGCTTCACAGAAACAATTACTCCAGGTGCTTGTGATTATGAATATGTATTAGACTGGACCTGGACAGCTGTGGATGATTGCGGTAATACTGCAACACTTACTCAAACGGTTACCGTAACAGATGCAACAGATCCTGTTGTTAATGGTGTACCTTCCGATGTAACTGCAGGTTGTGGAGATATTCCTGAAATTCCTGAAATTGGAACGGGTATCACGGCAACGGATAATTGTGATCCTGATGTAGAAATTACGTTCTCTGAGACAACTATCCCGGGAGGATGTGATAATGCTTATACACTTGTAAGAACCTGGACAGCAACCGACGCTTGTGGTAATAGTTCTTCTGCTTCTCAAAATATTTATGTAGGAGATGCAGTTGCACCTGTCTTTACTTTGATTCCAGCTAATGAAACTTTAGACTGCGGACAGACACCTTCGAATCCTGTTGTTGGAGTTGATGTTATTGTAGAAGATGATTGTGATGGAGATATAGATATTCAATTCTCTGAAAATAATATTCCTGGAGCATGTCCTGGTAATTATACCTTAGTAAGAACATGGACGGCGACCGACGCTTGTGGTAATAGCTCTTCTGCGGAACAAACAGTAGTAGTGGGAGATAACGCAGGTCCAACGATCTCAGATGCACCTGCTAATACTTCGGTAGAATGTGGAAACGTTCCTGCGGCTCCTTCAATCGGAAGCTTTACCGTTTCTGATGATTGTGATACAGACGTAGATGTGAGTTTCTCTGAATCTACCATTCCTGGCGGATGTGCGGAAGAATACATTTTAATAAGAACCTGGACTGCAACAGATGATTGTGGTAACACATCTTCAGTCTCTCAGGAAATCACGGTTCAGGATACACAAGATCCTGTATTAACCGGAGTGCCTGCGGATATCACAGTAGAATGTCATTTAATTCCACCTCCGCCATCAAGTGCACAAATTAATGCTTCTGATAATTGTGATGCTAATGTTGAAATCATCTATGATGAATTTACAATCGCGGGTAGTTGCCCTGATAATTATATCTTAATCCGCGAGTGGATTGCAATTGATAACTGTGGTAACGAAGACTCTGAAACTCAGAAAATAACAGTCTTTGATAATACACCACCTGTATTAGAAAATATCCCTGGTGACCTAACTGTAGATTTATCTAATGGTGAAACAGTCCCTGGTCAACCAACGAATGTAACAGCGACCGATAACTGTGATACAGATGTTGCAATTGTCTTCGAAGAGTTCCAGACAGACCTTGGCTGTGGATATACTTTAGAAAGAAAATGGACAGCAACTGATAATTGTGGTAATAGCACAGTAGAGACTCAGATTATTACTGTAATCGATAATATCGATGTAGCAATAGCTCCTGGTGACCTTACTATGTGCTCGAATGAAATTATTGCGCTTTCAGCGACACCGGAGGGATCAGAGTATACTTATAATTGGACGACTACTGGTGGAAGCCTGAGTAATTCAACTATCGCAAATCCAGAATTTGAAGCAGCTACTCCGGGCTTATATACTATCGCAGTGACAGTATCCGATGCTGCAGGTTGTAGCGGTACCGCACAAATTACAATAGATGTAAATCTGGGTACTTTTGCTAGCGCTTCTTATAATGGTCCGATCTGCGAAGGAGGAACAGTTGAGTTGACAGGTACGGGTGGAAATACTTTCATCTGGACAGGTCCTAATGATTATACATCAATTGAGCAAAATCCAACTATCGATAATGCTCAGGTGACAGATAGTGGGGTGTATGTATTGGCAGTTTCAAATGGAGGTGGATGTGTAAGCTACGATTCCATTACGGTAGTGGTAGGTTCAGAATTAGTAGTTGATTATTCTGCCTTCCCAGCGACCTGTACTAATCCGGGAGCAATCACTGTCGGAGTATTCGGAGGAGTAGGGGATTATACCTTTGATTGGGCAGACATTACTTTTGGAGAAGAACCACAGAATCGTACTGATCTTGCCCCTGGTAACTACACGGTTACGATTACAGATGCTGGAGGATGTGACTTTGTGATTCCAAATATATTTGTTGGTGATGATTGTGGAGATTGTGAAGCATTTGCAGGAAGTATCCTGACGGATAACCCAATTGTTTGTTATGATAATACTCTGGTTACGGTTTCTGCGACACCTGTTGGTAACGCTATCGTTCCTCCGGGCTACGCTATCGTCTACTTACTGACTACTGATCCGAATAGCACAGTATTACAATCAAGTAATAGTCCGCAGTTCAATGTGACTGGAAGTGGAGATTACACGATTCATACTTTTGTATATGATCCATCGACCTATGATATTAGTACGATTGATTTCGGTACAACTACTTTATTCGATATTAATGCAGACCTTATTCAGGGTGGAGGAAGTATTTGTGGATCAATTGACCTTTCAGGTGCAACCACAACAATTAATGAAGTAATTGTAACAGTTGATGAAACCACACCAGATAACTGTAATACTGCAGATGGAACAGCAACGCTTTCACCATCTAATTATACTTATGACTGGAGTAATGGTATCACCGGATCCTATGTAGAAAATTTAGCAGATGGTACCTATACCGTTACGGCTACTGATGCAGATGGTTGTTCAACAACTATTACTGTTGAAATAGGCCAAGAGTGTATCTGTCAAATGCCAGAGATTAATTCTGTAGTAGCGGAGCCTTCTTGTGCAGAAGCTACTGGAGTGATCACAATTGACATTGGAGGTAATGAGGCGCAATATGCTTATAATTGGTCTACTAACGCAAATAGTGGAACCTTCAATGCAATCGGTAACCAGGTAAGTGAACTATTCAGTGGATTATATACTGTAACGGTTACTTATCCTCTACTTGCGAATTGTGATACTATACTGAATATTACAGTTGGAATCTCTGATGGACCAGAGCCAGAGGTAATCAATATTTCACCTGCGAGTTGTGATGCAGCTAACGGGGAGGCAGATTTAGTACCTAGTACCTATAATTATACATGGCTTGATAATGGTCAAACTACTTCAATTCGAACAGACCTGGCAGCAGGTTCTTATGAAGTTGTGGTAATTGACCCAGCAGCACCAGCTTGTCCTAACTTTATAACGGTGGAGATGCCGGAGTTTAACCCACTCGATGTGCAGCCAAATATTATCTCTGAACCTAACTGTGGATTAGCAGATGGTTCAGTAGAGCTTGTTGTTACTGGAGGAAGTGGTAACTATACAGTAGAGTGGAGTGACGGAACAGCTAGTAACGACTTAAACAGAACAGACTTAAGTGCTGGAGATTATACTGTAACGCTTACCGAGAACGATGGCTCTAACTGTGACTTCGTCCTTGATTTTACTTTAATTGATTTTACGCCGGGAGCTACCGTAACGCTGACTAATCCTACCGAGGTGACTTGCTTTGGATTTAGCGATGCAACCCTTGTTTATACTGTTGAATATGGCGCTGGATTCAGCCTGCCTGCAGTAGAAACGATTGTAGACTCTCTTGGTAATGTTTATACAAACGGACAATTACCGGTAGGGGATTACTGTCTGCTTATTAATGATGCGAATGGTTGTACAGGTGCTCAAGAGTGCTTTACCGTTACAGAACCAGCAGAGCTTGTTGTTGGTACCCTTGTAACTGATTACGACTGTGATACTCCAGGTACAATTGATGTTACCGTTAATGGTGGAACAGGAACGTATACTTACAACTGGGCAGACATTGATGAGCCAGTTGAACCACAAGATCGTGCAGATTTAGATCCGGGTAATTACATCGTGACGGTAACGGATGCTAATGGTTGTTTTGAGGTTGCATTCAACCTTATGGTGGATGATAATTGTGTGGAAGTATGTACGGACCCTGTAGTAAATAATACAATAATTAATAATGCGACATGTGGTGATTCTAATGGTTCTGTTACCTTAGAATTGGAAGGAGACGCTACTGCATTTACTTACATTTGGTCGCCAAGCGTAAGTAACACCAATAGTGCTACGGATCTTAACGCAGGAGTATACTTCGTTACCATTGCAGACGGCGCTTGTTCAATTGTTGAACAAGTAACCATCGGAAACGATGCAGCTACTCCGGTAGATATTATCAGTACTACTGCCGCTACTTGTGGTAATAATAATGGTGCTGCTGAATTAAGTCCTGCGGACCTAAGCTATGATTGGGGCGCTGCTGGTACGGGAGCAATCAAAACTGATTTACTCTCGGGTACCTATGTAGTAACAGCTACGAATGCTGCAGGTTGTGAAACAATAATTACGCTTGTAATCGATGAAGAGAATCCGCTTTCTGCTACTGCAACAATTGATATCGAACCTACTTGTGGAGATGCAAATGGTCAGGTAACGATCAATGTAGCTGGAGGAAGTGGTAATTATACATTTAGCCCTGCCGGACCAGTCCTTACTGGATTAAGTAGTGGACCACAAACTGTAACAGTGACAGATGTTACTACAGGTTGTGAGGCTATCGTCACTGCGGACTTGGCGGATAATGTCGCTGGCGCAACGATTAATGTTTCTGATGTGGAACTGGATTGTTTCGGTGATGCTGATGGACAGGTTAATTATACCGTTGACTATGAAAGTGGCTTTGCTGCTCCTGCAACGATTAACCTAATCGATGCAGATAATAATCCGGTAACGAATGGTACCCTGACTGCAGGAACATATTGTATTGAGATTTTAGATGATAATGCTTGTCTTGCAGCACTTGAATGCTTTGATATTACAGAGCCACAAGAGCTACAACTTACGCTTGTTGTTGCTAATCAGGATTGTGCTAATTCAGGAACAGCTACTCCAACCGTAACTGGGGGTACAGAGCCTTACAGCTATAACTGGAATGGCTTTGATCCAAATAACCTAATGGCTGGTAACTATAGCTTAACGGTTACAGATGTAAATGGCTGTGAAGTTATTGAAGAAAATATAATCATTGGAAATGATTGTGCTGAGTGTGATGACCCAGTGATTGAAAATACAATTATCATTGGTAGCACATGTGGCGAATCTAATGGTAGTGCTACTCTTGAATTAGAAGGTATTGAAGGAAACTTTACTTATGTATGGTCTCCAAATGTAAGTACTTCTCATATTGCTACGAATCTAAGTGCAGGTACTTATGATATCACAATTACGGATGCAAGTGGAAATTGCTCAATCACAACAAGCGTTGATATCAGCGATGCGGAAGCACCAACGATAACAGTAGAGAGTACAACTGCAGCAACTTGTGAGGCGGCTGATGGATCGGCAACCTTAAGTCCTGCATTCCTAACCTATACTTGGAGTGATAATGGAACTGGCGAAACGAGAAATGACCTTGAAGCTGGTAGCTATACCGTGACGGGTACTGATGTGAATGGTTGTATTGCAATCGTTGATGTGACTATCGATGAAAACAGTCCGTTGACAGCATCTGCAACCGTTGTCGCTCAACCAACCTGCCAGGGTTCTGATGGAGAGGTAACAATTTTAGTGGCTGGTGGAAGTGGAAATTATACTTATAGTCCATTCGGTCCAAATATTACGAACTTATCAAGTGGTTCTTACACTGTAAATGTTCAGGATCAAAATACTGGGTGTACAACAACAGTCAATTTTGATTTAGTTGACGGAGATGTAAGTGCTACGATCACGGTGAACGAAGCAGCTTTAGATTGCTTTGGAGATAACAATGGATTTATTAATTATACTGTGGTACTCGGTCCAGGCTTTGCTGAACCAGCTACGGAAGAGATTAAAGATGCCAATGGTTTTGATGTTGTAAATGGTACAATCACCGCTGGAACTTATACCGTCAACGTATTCGATGCGAATGGTTGTTTAGCAGCAGTAGAAACAGTAGAACTTACTGAGCCTACGGCATTGAACGTAGATGCAACTATAACCGATGCAACTTGCTTCGTAAACGGATCAATTGATCTTAATGTAACTGGAGGAACGGCGCCTTATACTTACACCTGGTCTGGGGGAGTTGATCCTACAGATCTGCCTACAGGTACTTATGCGGTGACCATTACAGATGCAAATAACTGTAGTACTGAAATAGATAACATTACTGTTGGCGAAGATTGTCCTGCTTGTATTGATCCGGTAGTAGAGAATACTACTGTTGTTGGTGCAACCTGTGGAGATGCTAACGGAAGTATCACTATAGAGCTGGAAGGAAATGAAGCGGACTTTACTTATGTTTGGTCTCCAAATGTAAGTACTTCTAATACTGCAACTGACCTTGCCGCTGGTGCTTACGCTGTAACGATTACAGATGCAAGTGGTGATTGCTCAATAGAATTAGATATTAATGTTGATAATAGTGATGGACCAAGTGGTCTTACTGCTGATACTACACCAGCTACTTGTTTAGCTGCGGATGGTACTGCGACACTTAGTCCAGCATTCTTAACATACACTTGGCCAGATGCTACAGAGGCAAACGAAAGAACGGACCTTGCAGCTGGTACATACATGGTAACTGCAACCGATGTTAATGGCTGTATCGCTACCATTGAGGTAGAAATTGATGTGGTAAGCCCATTAACAGCTACTGCAACAATTGATACAGAACCTACTTGTGGAGAAGCAAATGGTCAGGTAACACTTACCGTTGCGGGTGGTAGTGGAAACTACGATATGGCTGGCCCGGTAATCACAGACTTAGCTAGTGGAAGTTACACGGAGTTAATCACTGATAATAATACGGGCTGTACAGTCAGTGTAAGCTTTACGCTTACGGATCAAGGGGCCGGAGCAACAATTACAATCAATAATGCAAGTCTTGATTGTACAGGAGATACAGATGGTACAATTGATTATACTGTAAGCTATGATCCTGGATTTGTAACACCAGCTACTGAAACCATCACCATTGCTGGTTCGAATACTGCAGTGACAAATGGTACACTAGGTGTTGGCTCATATACAATTACTATCCTGGATGCTAATGGTTGTATCGCGGCAGTTCAAACAGTCGAACTGACAGAGCCAACTCCGTTAGATGCACAGGTAAGCGTTACAGATGCTGATTGCTTTACGAACGGATCAATTGATCTTACCGTAACTGGAGGTACAGCGCCATATAACTATAACTGGAATGGAGTTGATCCATCTAACTTAATTGCGAACTTATACGATGTAACGGTTACAGATGCAAATGGCTGTATCCTTACTATTGATGATATTGAAGTTGGACAGGATTGCCCAACGTGTACAGATCCAGTTGTGGAGAATACAATTGTTGTTGATGCGACTTGTGGTGAATCAAACGGAAGTATCACCATAGAGCTAGAAGGAAATGAAGCGGACTTCACATACGTTTGGTCATCAAATGCGAGTACGTCAAATATTGCAACGGATTTACCTGCGGGCACGCATGATGTTACCATCACTGATGCTTCTGGAGATTGTTCAATTACCCTTAGTATTAGTATTGATAATACTGATGGACCAAGTGGTCTTACTGCTGATACTACACCAGCAACTTGTTTAGCTGCAGATGGTACCGCAACGCTTAGTCCGGCATTCTTGACATATACATGGCCAGATGCTACAGAAGCGAACGAAAGAACAGATCTTGCTGCTGGAACTTATACGGTAACTGCAACAGATGTGAATGGCTGTATCGCTACACTGGATGTGACGATTGATACTAATAGCCCACTTTCTGCAACAGTAACAGTTGACCTTGAACCTACTTGCGGAAATGCAGATGGTCAGGTAACAATCACTGTAGCTGGAGGAAGCGGAGATTACGATTACGATGGTGACGGACCAGTTGTAACTGGTTTGACCAGCGGTAGTTATACTAAAGTCATAACAGATAATAATACTGGATGTACAGTGAGCGTAAACTTCACGCTTACAGATCAAGGTTCAAATGCAACAATTACGATCAATGATGCAAGTCTTGATTGTGCGGGAGATACTAATGGTACAATTGATTACACCGTAACCTTTGAGCCTGGCTTCACCATGCCGGCTACCGAAGAGATTATGGTTAGCGGTACTACTGTAGTTGTTGGTAACGACACCTTAAGTGCAGGATTATACGATGTGATTATTACCGATGCCAATGGTTGTATTGCAGCTATTGAGACAGTGGAGTTGACAGAGCCAACTGCTCTTGATGTAAGCGTCAATACTACTGATGAAACTTGCTTTGTAAATGGTTCGATCGAATTGACCGTAACGGGAGGTACAGAGCCATATAACTATAGCTGGGGTGGAGGGGTAGATCCTACGGACCTTGCTGCTGGTAATTATGCTGCGACAGTAACAGATGCTAATGGTTGTGAAGTTATATTAGGAGCATTAACTGTTGGTTACGATTGCCCAACTTGTAATGATCCTGTTGTAGAAAATACAATTGTTGTTGATGCCTCATGCGGAGACGCAAACGGAATTATTACTGTCGAAGTAGAAGGTAATGTAAATGATTTTACCTTTGCATGGACTCCAGACGTAAGTAACCTAAATGTTGCTACAGGTCTTGTTGCAGGTACTTATACACTAACAATTACAGACGCTTCTGGAGATTGTGAGACAATCCTGGATATTAATGTAGATAATGTTGATGGCCCGGATAATATTACAGTCGATACCACACCAGCTACATGTTTGGCTGCGGATGGAACAGCAACCTTAAGCCCTGCCTTCTTAACCTACACTTGGCCGGATGCAACAGAAGCAAACGAAAGAACGGATCTTGTTGCGGGTACTTATACTGTAACTGCGACAGATGTGAATGGTTGTATCGCAACGGTAGAAGTGGTGATTGATGCAGATAGTCCATTAGCCGCTACAGTTTCTGTGGATACAGAACCTACTTGTGGTGAAGCAAACGGTCAGGTAACGATCAACGTTACGGGTGGAAGTGGAGATTATGACTACGATGGTCAAGGACCGACTATTACTGGCTTAACAAGTGGAAGTTATACCAAACTAATTACAGATAATAATACTGGTTGTACAGTAAGTGTAAGCTTTACTTTGACGGATCAAGGTTCTGGAGCTACTATTACAGTGAATAGTGCAGATCTTAATTGCGCAGGAGATACCAATGGATTTATTGATTATTCTGTTAGCTACGATCCTGGATTTGCTACGCCAGCTTCGGATACAATTACCATAAGCGGTACAAACGCTGTGATGACAAATGGCAGCCTAAGCCCAGGTACTTATGACATCAATATCTATGATGCTAATGGTTGTCTTGCTGCGATTGAAACAGTAACAATTGATGACCCAGTAGCACTTGATGTAGGAGTTGCAGTTACAGACGCAAGCTGTACCGATAATGGTGCAATTGACCTTGACGTAACGGGTGGAACAGCACCATATAGCTATAACTGGAATGGAATTAATCCTGCAAGCTTACTGCCTAATGCATACAGTGTAACGGTTACAGATGATAATGGCTGTAGCGTAGTGATCGAAGATATCGTAGTAAGCCTTGATTGCCCAACCTGTACTGACCCTGTTGTTGAAAATACAATCGTATTCGATGCAACCTGTGGCGAGGATAATGGAAGTGTTACCGTCGAGGTAGAGGGAGACGAGGCAGACTTTATTTATATCTGGTCTCCAAATGTAAGTACTTCTAATACTGCGACTGGATTAAGTGCAGGAGCATATAACTTGACGATTACAGATGCAACCGGAGATTGTGAAACAATCTTAAC
The DNA here is from genome assembly GCA_020631105.1 of Saprospiraceae bacterium. Classification (GTDB taxonomy): domain Bacteria; phylum Bacteroidota; class Bacteroidia; order Chitinophagales; family Saprospiraceae; genus JAHDHW01. Next base: position 12,134 of record JAHDHW010000022.1, read on the forward strand.
GGTTAATGTAAATAATGTTGACGGCCCTGAAGTGACCGTTTCTACTACGCCAGCAACTTGTTTGGCTGCGGATGGAACTGCTTCGCTTAGTCCGGCTGGATTTGATTACGAATGGCCTGATGGACTTACCTTAGCTGATCGAACAGATTTAGCAGGTGGAGTTTACATCGTGACGGTTACAGATGCAGAAAATTGTATTTCTACTGTAGAAGTAACGATCGATACAGATAGCCCGCTTACAGCGATTGTAACAGTGGACACTGAACCAAACTGTGGAGAATCTAATGGTCAGGTAACGATTAATGTAATTGGAGGAAGTGGTGACTACAGCATGGCAGGACCAGTGATTACTAATCTTGCAAGTGGAAGTTATTCAGAGACCATTACAGATAATGTAACTGGTTGTACAACGACCGCTGACTTTGTCCTGACGGATCAGGGAGCAGGTGCAACGATTACAATAAATGATGCAAGCTTAGATTGTGCGGGAGATAATAACGGACTCATTGATTACACGGTAACGTATAATCCTGGATTCGTTGACCCAGCTTCAGAGGAAATAATTGATGTGGCTACAGGTACTGAAGTAGTTAACGGAAACCTTAGTGCTGGATTCTACGATGTCTTAGTTTATGATGCAAATGGCTGTCTTGCTGCTGCTGAAACAGTAGAAGTGACCGCTCCTGATGCAATAGATGCAGCAGTTGCTGTTACCAATGTAACTTGTGTAGCTAACGGTATAATTGACCTTACTGTAACTGGCGGAACGGCTCCTTACACTTACAACTGGTCTAGTAGTATAAACCCTGCTGATGTTGTTGCTGGTACATATGCAGTAACAGTTTCAGATGCGAATAACTGTACTGTAGAGATTGATAATATCATAGTTGGTAATGATTGTCCGAATTGTTTTGATCCGGTTGTCGAAAATACAATCGTAATTGATGCAGCTTGTGGTGAAGCAAACGGAAGCATTGCTTTAGAGCTTGAAGGTGATGAGGCAGCCTTTACTTACACTTGGTCTCCAAATGTGAGTACCACGCATATTGCTAACGATCTTGCTGCCGGTACTTATGATGTAACTATTGCCGACGGTACTTGTACAACGATCATCTCCGTTAACGTAAATAATGTTGATGGACCAGATAATATCTCGGTTACTACTACTCCGGCTACCTGTACGGATGCCGATGGTACCGCAACCTTAAGCCCTGCATTCTTGACCTACACATGGCCAGATGCAACGGAGGCGAATGAAAGAACAGATCTTGTTGCGGGTACTTATGAAGTTACTGCTACGGATGTAAATAATTGTGTTACAACGGTTGAAGTTGTAATTGATACAGACAGTCCGTTGACGGCTTCTGTGAATATTGATAATGAGCCTACTTGTGGAAATGCCGATGGTGAGGTAACGATTAACGTTACAGGAGGAAGTGGTAATTATGATTATGATGGTGCAGGCCCTGTAGTTACTAATTTAACTAGCGGTAATTACACTAGATTAATTACGGATCTGGATAATGGCTGTACATTCATTTTGAACTTTACATTAACGGATCAAGGTGTCGGTGCAACAATTACCATTAACGAAGTTAATGATGGATGTATCGGCGAGAACAATGGATCTATTGACTACGTCGTGAATTACGATCCTGGTTTCATTAATCCAGCGAGTGAAGAAATTACAAATAGCGCAGGTGCAATCGCTGCCAATGGAAGCCTGGAGCCTGATACTTATACCATTAGTGTATACGATGCCAATGGTTGCTTAGCGGCCGCCGAAACAGTAACGCTTACAGAGCCTGCTGCAATGGATGTAAATGTTGCTATCACGGATGCTACTTGTGATACGAATGGAGCAATTGATTTGACAGTAACAAACGGAGTAGAACCATATTCGTATAATTGGGGTGGTATAAATCCTGCCAGCCTTATTCCAAATACATACACTGTCACGGTAACAGACGCCAATGGTTGTAGTGTAGTCGTGAACGATATGGTAGTGGGGTACTTCTGCCCAACTTGTGATGATCCGGTTGTAGAAAATACAGTAGTGGTTGATGCTACCTGTGGAGAGACCAACGGAAGCATTTCAATTGAAGTGGAAGGTAACGAAGCAGACTTTACTTATGTATGGTCACCAAATGTGAGTACTAATAATATTGCAAATGATATTCCTGCAGGCACTTATGATGTAACCATCACAGATGCTACGGGAGATTGCTCAACTACATTAAGTGTTAGTGTAGATAATACAGATGGCCCGGATAATGTAACAGCTACAACTACAAACGCTACCTGTTTGGCTAGTGACGGTACCGCTACGCTTAGCCCGGCATTCTTGACTTATACATGGCCGGATGGTACCGAGGCGAATGAAAGAACAGATCTTGCTGCAGATACTTATTCCGTAACCGCAACAGATGTGAATGGCTGTATTGCTACCCTTGATGTGGTCATCGATGCAGATAGTCCATTGACTGCAACAGCAGATGTTGACCTTGAACCAACTTGTGGAAATGCAGATGGACAAGTAACCATCAATGTTGTTGGAGGAAGTGGAGACTATGATTACGACGGAGACGGTCCGGTTATCACTAATCTGGCAAGTGGATCATACACTAGAGAAATAACAGACAATAATACTGGATGTACCGTTACGGTCAACTTTGCATTGATCGATCAGGGTGAGGGCGCAACGATTACTGTTAATAATACTACCTTGGATTGCGCAGGTGATACTAATGGAACTATTGATTATTCACTGAGCTTCGATCCTGGTTTTGCTACGCCGGCAACGGATTCTATTTACGTATCAGGTACAAGTACTACCGTAACGAATGGAGAACTGACGCCTGGTACTTATGATATCATTGTTACGGATGCTAATGGTTGTTTAGCAGCAATCGAAACGGTGACGCTTGATGAGCCTGCTGCCCTTGATGTAGCAATGACCACGACCGATGCAACCTGTTTCGAAAATGGTTCAATTGAATTAACAGTCACCGGAGGAACAGCACCTTATAACTACAATTGGAACGGAGTTGACCCGGCGAACTTATTACCGAATACTTATTCAGTAACAGTTACGGATGCGAATGATTGTGAAGTCATTATCAATGATATTATTATTGGTATTGATTGCTCAACTTGTTCAGACCCGGTTGTGGAGAATACAGTAGTTAGTGACGCTTCTTGTGGAGAGACGAATGGAAGCATTTCAATTGAAGTAGAAGGCGATGAAGCAGACTTTACTTATATATGGTCACCAAATGTAAGTACAAATAATATTGCGAATGATATTCCTGCAGGCACTTATGATGTAACCATCACAGATGCTACGGGAGATTGCTCAACTACATTAAGTGTTAGTGTAGATAATACAGATGGTCCGGACAATGTTACTGCGACAACTACCAATGCTACCTGTCTGGCAAGTGATGGAACCGCAACGCTTAGTCCGGCATTCCTGACTTATACTTGGTCAGATGGTACCGAGGCTAATGAAAGAACAGATCTTGCTGCAGGTACTTATACCGTAACCGCAACAGATGTGAATGGCTGTATTGCAACCCTTGATGTGGTCATCGATGCGGATAGTCCATTGACTGCAACTGTAGATGTTGATCTTGAGCCAACTTGTGGAAATGCAGATGGACAAGTAACGATTAATGTTGTTGGAGGAAGTGGAGACTATGATTACGATGGAGATGGTCCGGTTATTACTAACCTGACAAGTGGATCATACACAAGAGAAATAACAGATAATAATACCGGATGTATCGTAACGGTCAACTTTACATTGACTGATCAGGGTGAGGGCGCAACGATTACCATCAACGATACTAGCTTGGATTGCGCAGGTGATGTCAATGGAACTATTGATTATACGTTGAGCTTCGATCCTGGTTTTGCTACGCCAGCAACGGATTCTATTTACGTATCAGGTACAAGTACTACCGTAACGAATGGAGAACTGACTCCTGGTACTTATGATATCATTGTTACGGATGCTAATGGTTGTTTAGCAGCGATTGAAACGGTGACGCTTGATGAGCCTGCTGCCCTTGATGTATCAGTGACCGCGAACGATGCAACCTGTTTCGAAAATGGTTCGATCGAATTGACAGTAACAGGAGGTGTAGAGCCTTACGACTATAATTGGAATGGGGTGAATGCTGCAAGCTTACAGCCAAACACTTATAGTGTAACCGTAACAGATGCGAACGACTGTGAAGTAATTATTAGTGATATCGTAGTTGGGCTGGATTGTCCAAACTGTGATAACCCGGTTGTTGAAAATACAGTGGTAGTAGATGCTGCCTGTGGTGATATGAATGGAAGTATTTCGATTGAAGTGGAAGGTGACGAAACAGACTTTACTTATGTATGGTCACCAAATGTAAGCACAAGTAATATTGCAAATAATATTTCTGCAGGTACCTATGATGTAACCATCACAGATGCAAGTGGCGATTGTTCAACAGAGATTACTGTAAATGTTGATAATACGGACGGACCTGATAATGTAGTTGCGAATACTACAGATGCTACCTGTTTAGCAAGTGATGGTACTGCAGAATTAAGCCCTGCCTTCTTAACTTATTTATGGCCTGATAGCGTAGTGGCTAATCAGCGAACTGATTTAGCGGCGGGAGATTACACGGTTACAGTCTCTGATATTAATGATTGTATCACGACGGTTGATTTAACCATCGGTGCTACTAGCCCGCTAAGTGCAACCGTTAATGTTGACCTTGAACCAACTTGTGGAAATGCAGATGGACAAGTAACCATCAATGTTGTTGGAGGAAGTGGAGATTATGACTATGAAGGAGATGGACCGGTTATTACAAACCTTGCAAGTGGATCATACACCAGATTAATAACAGATAATAATACAGGGTGTACCGTTACCGTTAACTTCAGCTTGATCGATCAGGGAGAAGGTGCGACGATTACTATTAATGATACGACACTGGATTGCGCAGGTGATGCCAATGGAACTATTGATTATTCACTGAGCTTCGATCCTGGTTTTGCTACGCCAGCGACGGATTCTATCTATATCTCTGGTACAAATGTAACCGTAACAAATGGAGAATTGACTCCTGGTACATACGACATCATCGTTACCGATGCCAATGGTTGTTTAGCTGCAATTGAAACCGTTACACTTAATGAGCCTGCTGCGCTGGATGTTGCAGTTGCGGCTAATGATGCAACTTGTAACGAAAATGGTTCAATTGAATTGACCGTAACGGGAGGAGTAGAGCCTTATACTTATAACTGGAATGGAGTGAATCCTACCAGCTTATTACCAAACACCTACGATGTAACTGTTACGGATGCAAACGGTTGTGAGGTAGCTATCAATGATATAGTAATTGATCTGGATTGTCCGACATGTACTGATCCAGTGGTTGAGAATACTGTGGTAGTAGATGCTTCATGTGGAGATGTAAATGGTAGTATTAGTATTACGATGGAAGGAGCTGCTACAGATTACACTTATTCTTGGTTACCAAATATAAGCACCTCAAATGTTGCCGCTAATTTAGCAGCAGGAACATATGATGTAACGATTAGTGATCCTAGCGGTGAGTGTACAACAACATTAAGTATCAATGTTGATAATACTGATGGACCACAAAATATAGATATTGAAACGACTCCGGCGAATTGTATAGCAGCGGATGGAACGGCAACTTTACTGCCTGCATTCTTGACTTACACATGGCCGGATGGTCAGGAGACCAACAAGCGAGTTGACTTAACACCTGGCGACTATAGTGTAGTTGTTACGGATGCGAATGGTTGTCAATCAACGGTTGAGTTAACGATTGAATCAATTAGTAACCTGGAAGGATCAGCGACGATAGACTTCGAGCCTACTTGTAATGAAGCGAATGGTCAGGTCACATTAGTAGTGACAGGAGGTAGTGGTAACTACGATTACGGTGCACCAAGTCCGGTAATAACAGGATTGTCAAGCGGTGCTTATACCTATACTGTAGTCGATAATGATACTGGTTGCTCTGTTGATATTGAATTTACTTTGAATGATAACCTGCCTGGTACTACTACCATTAATGTAGAAGAGACTATGGTAGCTTGTACAGGAGATGATAACGGTTTTGTAAACTATACCATCAACTTTGATCCATCATTCATCTTACCTGCGACGGAGTACATAACAGATGCCAATGGAGATGTTGTTACCAACGGTAGCCTTCCAGTCGGTAATTATTGTATCCATGTTGAAGATGCCAATGGTTGTAGCGCAGCAATTACTTGTTTTGATGTTACCGGACCAGAGTCAATGGAAGTAAATGTCAATCCAATACCTGCTACTTGTGATGCTAATGGAGCAATCCAGGTAGATGTAACAGGTGGAACAGCGCCTTACGATTACGATTGGGGCGGCTTGAATCCGGATAACCTTCCGGAAGGAACATATAGCCTTACTGTTACGGATGCCAACGGTTGTATCACAACGGTACAGGATGTTGAAGTTGGAGTTGATTGCCCTGGTATTGATGAATGTGAGGATCCGGTTATCTTAAGTCAGGTGTTGACTCAAAGTACTTGTGGTGAGGCAAATGGTAGCATAGAGCTGACCTTAGATAATACTAATTATACTTATGAATGGACACCTGTTGTCAGTACAACAAGTATTGCTTCTGGATTAACTGCCGGAACATATACTGTAGTGATTACTGAGGAAACGGGCGAATGTTCAATCACTGAAGTATTCACGATTACTAATGAAGATGCAACTCCGGTAACGGTTGTTGATAATGTCGCTGCAAATTGCTCGGCAGCGGATGGTTCTGTTACCTTGAGTCCTGCATTCTTAACTTACACATGGAGTGATGGTGGAGCAGGAGCGGTACGAAATGACCTTGCTGCAGGAGATTATATTATTACTGCAACGAATAGTGATAACTGTGAGAATGTAATTGAGGTAACGGTTGCAGAAACCAGCGACCTGCTTGCAGATGTTACAATAGATAATTTACCTGATTGTCAGGCAAGTAATGGACAAGTGACCATTAATGTAGCTGGCGGAAGCGGAAACTTTAGCTTCTTACCTAACGGACCAGTTGTAACTGGTTTGGCAAGCGGAGACCATACGGTTACCGTTACCGATAACGTTTCTGGATGTTCTACTGAAATAGAGTTTACTTTGACTGACGATGTAGCGGGTGCCACACTTGTAGTTGACCCGGTTAGCGTTGCTTGTGCAGGTGATAATAATGCTACAGTCAATTATACAGTGACTTACGATGCTGGATTTGTTAATCCAGCTACCGAAAGTATAATTGATGCAAATGGATTAACAGTGAATAATGGTACGTTGTCGGCTGGAGATTACTGTATAGAGATTACAGATGCGAATGGTTGTCTTGCAGCGACAGAGTGTTTCACAGTGACAGAGCCAGAAAGTATTCAGGTTCAGGTGTCGACTACAGATGAAACATGCCTTACTAATGATGGAGCTATTAACTTAACAGTAACAGGTGGTACCGCTCCATATACATACAATTGGAACGGAGTAGATCCTAATAGTTTATCAGCAAATGTATACAGTGTAACGGTTTCGGATGCCAATGGCTGTGAGTTAGTAATTGATAATATTCTTGTTGAACTGGATTGTCCAGATTGTGAAACTCCTGAAGTAGACAATATCATTGTATCTGCTAGCTCATGTGGCCAATCAGATGGTTCGATTACCATTAATATGATGGCAGGTGAGACCTGTGTATATAATTGGTCTCCGAATGTAAGTTCTACAAATACGGCGCTTAATGTAAGTGCAGGTACTTATGTAGTTACGATCTCTGATCCTACTGGATCTTGTTCGATTATCGAAACTATTACGGTAACGGATGACGGTGCTACTCCTGTAGATACAGTAAGTACAACTCCGGCTTCTTGTCTTGCTAATAATGGTTCGGCAGAGTTAACACCATCTGACCTGGTTTATGTTTGGAGTGATGGTGGAGCAGGAGCATTACGAAATGACCTGGCTGCGGGTGATTATATTATCACTGCGACTAATGCAGAGGGATGTGCAAGTATTTATGAATTGACGATAGATGAAATAAGTTCGCTACAAGTAGATGTAGTTGTAGATAAAGAGCCAAACTGTGATGCAGCTGATGGAGAAGTTACCTTTACTATAACTGGAGGTAGCGGAGACTATACTGTGGATTATGGCTTAGGTGGAACGACCTTGAATAATCTGGCAGCAGGAAATTATGATATTCTTGTTACCGATAATCAAACAGGATGTACAACTATTGCCTCGTTCGTTCTTAATGAAAATGTTGCAGGTGCCACAGTGCTTATCAATAGCGCAACATTAGATTGTGCAGGAGATTCAGATGCAACAGTTGATTACACAGTGACATTAGATGCAGGATTCGTAGCACCAGCTACTGAACTTATAATTGATCAATTTGGAATGCCAGTAACTAACGGTACATTGAGTGCCGGAGAATACTGTATAATCATTAGTGATGCTAATGATTGTGTGGCTGCTACCGAGTGTTTTGAGATCATTGATCCAGAATCTCTTGAAGTGACCGTTTCAACTATAGATGTAGGATGTGATGCAAATGGTTCTGCCAGCGTAAGTGTAAGCGGAGGTACTGCACCTTATACAGAAGACTGGGGTACAATTGATCCAACTGATTTAGTTGCCGGAACCTATTCCGTGACCATTACTGATGCTAATAATTGTTCTGTTATTTTAGATAATGTTCAAATCGGAGAATTCTGCCCAGATGATTGTACTGAAACACCAGAGGTAGAATCTGTGATTACTTCTGAAAGTCTCTGTGGTCAGTCGATTGGTTCAATCACTATTCTGATGACTGGTGATGAAAGTGCTTATGATTATGCATGGAGTCCGAATGTTTCTGTAAATAATATTGCGACTAACCTTACTGCTGGAGATTACGAAGTAACAATTACGGACAGTAATAATTCAAATTGTCAAATCATCGAAATGGTGACTATTGGTAATGTTGACGGACCAGAGGTAACGGATGTAACGGTAAGTTCAGCAACTTGTGATTTTAATAACGGAACGGCGTCTCTTACTCCGGTTAACTTGACCTATACTTGGTCGGATAACCAATCTGGAGCGAATCGAACTGATCTGTTTGCTGGTATCTATAGCGTTACGGCTACGGATGCAAACGGATGCTTCGATGTGATAGAGGTAGAAATCCCTGAGATTAATAATCTGGAAGCTACTGTCAATGTATTAGATGCTCCAACTTGTGGTCAGGCGGATGGTTCTGTAGAGATTATTGTGACCGGAGGTACAGGTAATTATGAGTTTAGCACAGGAAGTGCAATTATAGTTGATCTGGCAAGTGGAACTTATACAGTTGATGTTAGCGATCTTGGAACAAGTTGTACGGCTCAGGCAGTATTTACTTTGACGGATGATGTACCTGCTGCAATCGTAATCGCTAATGATATAAACCTTACTTGTAATGGTGATGCCAATGGTACTGCTGATTATAATGTTACACTGACTCCAGGGTTCGAAAGTCCTGAAACAGTAGAGATTAGAGATACTGACGGTCAATTAATGACAGACGGAACACTTTCAGCCGGAACCTATTTTATCGTAGTGTTGGATGATAATGGCTGTTGGGCTGGACAAGATGAGTTTGAGGTACTTGAGCCGGAGGCAATATCTACTGCTGTAGCAGTGGTTAATCAAACTTGTGATGACCTTGGAAGTATCACTGTAGAGGTGAACGGTGGAGTAGAGCCATATACATTTGATTGGAATGGCGTTGATCCTGGTGCAGTCGCATTTGGTTCATACGATGTACTGATAACGGATGCGAACGGATGTTCTACAAGCATAAATGGAATAACTGTCAATATTGAATGTGATGAATGTACCCTATTCCCTGAGATAGATAATACTGTAGTCACCCAGAGTGATTGTGGTGAAGCTAATGGAAGTATTATCATTGATCTCGTAGGATCAGCGAGTGATTATAATTACGAATGGACGCCAGACGTGAGCGCAACTAATGAAGCTATTGGCCTTGCTGCAGGAACCTATACCGTAGTAATAAGAGATATGGCTAATCCGGCTTGTTCGATTACGGAAACATTTGTAGTGAGTAATCCTAATGGCCCTGTATTCGAAGTGCTAACTACAACACCAGCAACTTGTGATGCTGATAATGGTACGGCTACACTATCTCCGGCTAACTTTAATTATGCTTGGAGTGATGGTGGAACTGGAGCCTTTAGAAATGACTTGACTTCGGGTACCTACTTTGTGACTGCTACAAGTGCTGATAATTGTGTCGCTATTGAAACAGTGGAAATTGGAGAGACGAGCCCATTAGAGACAATGGTGATAGTTGATATGTTGCCTACTTGCGGAGAATCAAATGGCCAGGTAACGATCAATGTGAGTAACGGAAGTGGTAATTATACATTCGATCCATACGGACCAGTTATTTCTGACCTCGCAAGCGGAAATTATACAGTGACGGTTACTGATGTACAGACCGGATGTACTGCGATCGTTGATATTAGCTTAAATGATGATTTACCTGAAGGAGCAACAGTAGATGTAGATGACGTGATGCTGGCATGTAATGGTGATATGAATGGTACGGTAGTCTATACTGTAAATTACGATCCAGGATTTGTACAACCTGCTTCTGAATTAATTTTAGATGCTCAGGGTAATCCAGTAACTAATGGAAGTTTAACGCTAGGTAATTACTGCATTGAAATAAGAGATGCAAACGGTTGTCTTGCTGCTACAAGTTGCTTCGAAGTAACAGAGCCGTCTGCCTTGATTGTATCTGTAGCAACAACAGCAGTTGTTTGTGATACTCTTGGAACAATTAGTCTTGAGGTAGATGGAGGAACAGCACCATATTCTTTCAATTGGAATGGTGTTGATACTGCGAATCTTGATGTAGGACTATATTCGGTTACGATTACAGATGCGAATGGTTGTCAGGAGACGATCGATAATATAGAAATTATAGAAGATACTTGTGTTGATGCGCCTTGTACTGATTTCATCGCAAGTGATGAAGAATCTATAATGATTCAGGACTGTTCAGGAGAAGGCTTCTTCTGTGTGGAGTTCCCATTAGAAGATTACCTGAATTATACTATTACGGATAATGGATTACCATACGATGGTTCAATTGGAGGTTGTGACTTTGATAGTACACTTTCTTACTCAGTGTTTGCAATACCAAACCAAGGAACGTTTGGACCATATGAGCTGACTTCTTGGAGTGTTAACGGAGAAAGCTTTACGACAACTTTCAACTCGATTCAGGAGTTAGTAGACTCGATGAATGTTTGGGATACGAGCAGTAGCTGGACCTTTGATAATACAGCATTCCTTTTAGTTGGTGGCGATACAGACAATACTTATGGTAACCTGAATATAACGCAAACTTCTACGGGGGCAGTTACCTCACTTGAGTTGAATACCAACCTAATGCCTAATGGTACTAAGATTGGGGTGGATGAAGGTCAACATGAGATGATCTTTGTGAATAATAATACAGGTTGTTCGGATACGGTTGATGTGTGGGTGCTATGTATTACCCCGGAAGCTTTAACGGATACAACATTTATTTCGACAGTTGGGGCTACGGATACCATTTGTATGAATACAGATGAATTACCTGGTAATGTAATCAGCATTGAAAACGTCTGCGAAGAAGCATCAGGAGAGTTTGTAATCTTTGAAACGATAGATGAGCAATGGTGTGTTAGTTACTGGGGTGCAGAAGTTGGTACAGATACTGCATGTATTGTAATCTGTGATGATTTAGGATTCTGTGATACAACATCTTTATTTATCACCGTACTTGATCCGCTTAATAGTCCAGAGCCGCCAATTGCCGTGAATGATTTTGATACGACCTTATTGAATCGTCCGGTAATGATTGATGTGTTGATTAACGATACACTTAATGGCTTATTGGATTCAATCTACATTGTGAGCGATCCTAGTCATGGGGTGATTATGAATAATGATGATGGTACTTTCATCTATATCCCGGCAGAGGATTACTGTGATCCTGATACACCGGATAGTTTTGAGTATGCCATCTGTAATGAAGTTGGTTGTGATACCGCAACAGTATTTATCACGGTACTTTGTGAAGATATTATCATATTCTCTGGTTTATCACCGAATGGTGATGGTATCAACGATTTCTTCGTAATTGATGGAATTGCAGAATTCCCGGATAATGAACTATCCATCTTCAACCGTTGGGGTAATGAAGTATATAGCACGAAAGGCTATCTCAACGACTGGGATGGTAAGTGGAAAGGAAAAATGTTACCAGATGGTACATACTTCTATGTTTTATCACTAGGGGATGGCCGAGAATACTCCGGATACGTCCAAATTCACCGATAATCAGCGTTTTACGCTTAAGAATAGCATTTTATATCCCATTAGTTTAGAGGCAGCTCTTAGAGCTGTCTCTTACTGTTTTGGAAGAATATCTTGTCTTGTCTTTTCTAATATAAATTAATTTCCTATTTTTGTGATAGTGCCATATTGGTATGTTACCATTTCAAATTACCTATAAGTCGGTCCTGTTCAGCACCGATTATACACACTTTCACATTACACCAGACCAAAACCGTTTTTGAAGTTTGCTTTGTTCGGAGTGATTAATACTTAAGGTATTGATACGCTTTTGCTATTTACGGCTGAATCCCCCCTTAGGAGTAAATCGCGAACAAACCATTTTTAATCCATAACATATCTACTTCAAAAATCGAGATTATGAAAAAATGTTTCCTCCTTTTTCTCCTTATAGGATTGTTCAATACTATAACTAAAGCGCAGTGTGATACGCCTTATGCTCCAGGTACGACTTGTGAGGATGCCCCTTTGTTCTGCGAAGGGATAGATGGGTTTTGTAATTCGCTTTCTCCAAGTACTGAGACATACGGAACTATGCCAGGATGTAATAATGAGATTCTTGAGAACCCTCATTATATTAAATTTATTGCAGGTTCTACTTTCGTGAAATTGAATATTAGCCGCTCCAATTGTGTTGGAGGTAATTTTGGGTTCACAGGTGTTCAGGCTGGTTTATACGAGAATTCATGTGAATCCATAGTACCCTTGGCAGTTTCTTGTATCAACTTTGCGGAATCGCTTTCTTTAGCAGCATTTGTGGAGCCCGGACAAACCTATTTGTTATTAATTGACGGACAATTTGGAGCTTATTGTGATTATAGTATTGATGTTGTAGAAGGATCTACTGTAGCACCAGATTTTTCAGATACGGATTTATCTGTTTCAGGGCCTGAATTTGTACAGCAGAATGGGACGTATACTTTTTCTACTGAAAGCATAACCGGAGCTGATTATGAGTGGACGATCTTTGGAGGGGATGTCGTATCCGGAGTTGGAAGTAATGAGGTAAGTGTAAATGTTACCACGGATTTTTACTTTGCAGTATGTGTATTCGCTGATGGTGCCTGCTCTGATCAAACAGAGCAAGTATGCAAGGATTATATTGTTGATCCAGTTGCACTTAATGAGATAAATGTTTCGATCTGTGAAGGAGAATGCTATACTTTTAATGGTGAATCCTTCTGTGAAGCGGGGACTTACGATCGGACTGTAACAGAGAATGGCGCCTTGGTCGATTACCGAATTTTCGTTTCTGTGATTCCAATTGAAGAGACAAACCTGTTTGAGACTATCTGCTTCGGAGAGTGTCTGGATTTTAATGGCGCTTCCTATTGTAACTCTGGATTCTATAATATTACACTGGTTTCCAGTGAAGGATGTGATAGCATTATCAATTTGAATCTTACGGTTTTACCATCACAAGGACCTGCTTTGGAAGCATATAATACTGGCGAGTTAGATTGTATAAATACATCTACTACGCTTATTGCCACTTCTTCAATCGCTGGCTCTACTTTTTCATGGAGCGGCCCTGGAATAAATGATGCTAATGCAATTAGTGAATCACCTGTAGTCGATATTGCAGGTGTATATACAGTAACTGCTACCAGTCCTCAAGGCTGTACAAGTTCAACAACTACAGAGGTGATTGGTGTTGCTGGGGACCCAGTTGTAACCATTAGCGGAAATGTTCCTTTAAATTGTAATAATGCCGTTTCAACCTTGACGGCTTCAACTACGAATACTGGCGTTACGTATACATGGACCGGCCCTGATGGTTTTACTTATAGTGGAGCTACCTTCAGCACTGATATTATTGGCGTATATGAAGTGACGGCTACTACGCCATCTGGGTGCTCTGGAACCAAGTCTATCATTGTCTACGCTAATAATGCTCCGCTTATCGTTGATGCCGGAGGAAACCGACATATCCAATGTTTGTTTTCTCTTGAGCTAGATGCCGAAGGAGCTATTGGAGAGAATGTTGAGTATGAATGGACCACCTGGAATGGTAATATTATAAATGGTGCTAATACGCTTACTCCACTTATCAATCAACCTGGCTTTTATACCTTGACTGCAACTCGTTTAGAGGATGGATGTAGCGGATCTACTACTATTCAGGTGTATTCTGATTTAGCAGTAATTGAAAATGATGCATTGTCAATAAGTTGTAACGAGCCATTGGCGCAAATAAACGCCTCTAATTCTTATGTAGGTAGCGATATTACTTTTCAATGGTCGACAGCAAACGGAAATATTTTATTCGGTGCGAATACCTTAACGCCTACGGTTGATGAACCGGGGAACTATCAGTTAGTGATTTCCCGACCAGGTTGTGTGAGTGTATCAAGTATTACTGTAGCGAATGATTTGGCGGTGACAGAAGTTGGTCTTTATCCAAGTGCAGATGCTATAAATTGTGGAGAATCTGTAGTGATTGAAACGGATGCTACTTTACATCCATATGAATTGAATTGGACAAAAGATGGAGAAGCATTTAGCAACGAAACAAGTATCGAGATATCTGATCCTGGAAGCTATACCCTTGAAGTCACCTTTCCGAATGGTTGTATTAATTCGAACACTATTGAGATAGGTGTTAATCAGGATCCTGTGAGTGTAAGTATTACTGGAGATCTGATTTTAGATTGTGGATTTAATGGGGCAGGTGACTTAAGTGCAACAGTAGAAGGTAGTGGAAGTAACTACTTTTATCAATGGACCGCTGCTGACGGAGGTGAAATCCTTAGTAACGGCACTGTATCCTCAGCCAGTATATTTGGAGGAGGTACTTATTGTGTAGCGGTTACGAACCAAGGTATGGATTGCATTGTAACGGAGTGTGTAACAGTTGAAGAGTTTAGCCCAATTGAAATTGTTCCTACTGTAGTTGATGCCTCTTGTCCTAATGCAACTGATGGAAGTATTCAGTTGGAAGTTATAGGTGGAGAAGCGCCTTTTACTTATCAATGGACTACTGGAGCGACAAGTGCAGGTTTGACAAATGTTGGTCCCGGGTTTTACGGAGTAACACTTACGGATGATAATGGATGTAATGCCTTTCGAGGCTTTACAGTAGAATCAAGTGATGCTGCAACGATTATTGCTTTTGCTGGAGATAATCGATTATATGATTGTACTACATCGACGCTGACATTGAATGGAGAGGCTTCTGTTTATCCTTCAGGATCAACCTTTCATTGGACAACAGAGGATGGAAGCATCATCAGTGGATCTACTTCTCTTACTCCAATAGTTGGGAGTCCAGGGACTTATATACTTACAATAATCAACAGCCAGGGATGTGAGGATAGTGATGAAGTATTGGTGTTCGAATATTCTGCAAATGCCGGCCCTGATCGATTGATTACTTGTGCGCAACCATCGGTGCAGTTACTGGCGCTTCAAAATGCAGCTTCAGCGAGCTATCAATGGTCAACAACAAATGGAAATATTGTATCCGGAGGGGATAGCCCAAATCCAACGGTGGATGCTGCAGGGACTTATGACCTTTTAGTTACTTTACCAACAGGTTGTACTTATACAGATGTAGCAACAGTAAGTGCTAATTTTGAAGCACCAGAGGTAAGCGTAGAATCTGATCTGGTAGCATTGACGGATTGTACAAATCCTGTAACCATTTCGGCAAGTAGTAGCACTGCAGCTACTGTTCTTTCATGGAGCGGACCTGGCGGGACAGCAAATGGAGCATCCTTTACAGTATTTGATGCTGGGGTGTACACCGTTACTGCGACCGCTTCAAATGGTTGTACTAATACGGCAACAGTAACCGTAATAGATGAATCTGATGCACCAGATATTTCAGGACCACAGGTTCAGTATATCAATTGTTTTAATGGTAATCCATTAGTAGTGCAGATTTCTATATTAGGAAGCTCCGGAAATTATGATGTAAACTGGACCACAGAAGATGGATCTATCTTTGGACCTGCGGGAATCTCTATTGAGGTAGACGCTGCAGGAACTTATACTGTAACGGCTACAGATCTCGCATCGGGTTGTGATGCTTCTTACATTATTACAGTGGAAGAACAAGATGCTGAAATTGAGGTGAGCAGCACCATCGCAAGTTGTGGTATTGCAGATGCTACCGCAACGGTGACTACAAACTATATTCATAACCCATCTTACCTTTGGAGTACTGGTGCGACTACTTCTACCATTACAGGCTTAGTACCTGATGATTACAGCGTAACGATTACAGGCGCAGATGGTGGTTGTTCAGAAGTGCGAGTAGTTGAAGTGGTACAAGAATCTTCTTGTTTTGTAATAGTTTCAGGAGCGATATATGAAGATGAAGTGTGTGCAAGTGCTGCTAGCCCAATGGAAGGAGTACTAGTGACTATTGAGCCAGAAGGCTTAGAAACTTATACGGATGCTAATGGATATTATGAATTTTTAGTGCCTCCTGGAGTATATACCGTAGAGCCAACATTAATAAGCCCTTATGTGGTGGAATGTCCTTCGAGCAACCTTCAGGTCGACGTGCCTCCGGGGTCGGCAGGATCAGCGAATAATAATTTTTATACCAAAGCTTTAAGTGGCTTTGATCTTTATTTGACGGCTAGTTCAGGTACTCCAACTGCGGGGAGTAATCAGTTTTACCAGATCAATTATTGTAATAACTGGTTTACGACCATTTTCGGAACGGTTGAATTTACACATGATCCATTATTAGAGTTTGATGCAGAGGCTGCTGGAGCAGACTATTATGATCCTGCAACGCACACTGCTGTATTTAGCTTTACGGATTTATCCTTTTTTGAGTGTGAATTTAAGAGCTTTAGTGTACATGTACCTGCATCTGTACCTCCTGGAACCGTGTTAGAGACTTCAGTAACGGTTTTACCAACTCAGGGAGATATCGCTAGCCAGAATAATACAGTGAGTTGGACGAGAACGGTTTCAGCGGGAAGTACACTCACTGATCCTAACGTTCCTGGAATCGGCGCTCCGGCAACAGCAGCATTGGCTGCCGGTCCTATTACGGTGTTAGATCAATATCCTAATCCTTTTAACTCGGAGACTACAATTGAGTTCTCTCTAGAAAATGCATCCGATGTCGAATTACAAGTTTTTGATGCTGCGGGCAGAATGGTGAAAAGTTATACAGGCTATCAAAATGGCTGGAATAAGCAGGTAGTTAATGGAAATGATTTGGGCGGTCTGGGGATATTTATTTATCGAATTGTAGGCCCTGAAATGGTAGTTAGTGGCCGGATGTTAAGACGCTAATTTAAGTAGGAAGCATAAATTTTCTATTATTTATATTCATCCTATTCTATTAAGTTATAGGACGAATTCAAAGCATTTACCTTTAAAAATGGGGGTTTCGATACTAAAAATAGTATGGAGATTCCCATTTTTTATTTTCGTAATGATATCTATTAGTTTGTTGATTATCAGTGGTTTACCCTTTTGGTTTGGTTTTTGGAATATACTAAATGACTAAACCCAAAAATGATGGATCTCGTATACGACTTAGAAGGAAATTACTTATACTCCAGCCAGGAAATCCTTAGTGAAGACCTGCCTATTACAATTGTTGCTGTATTGAATCAATGTTATCCAGAGTTTGATCTGGATAAAAAAGCAAACCAATTGGACCTTGGAGAAGTTGTACGATACGAAGTCCAATTGAATAGCCAGCAACAACGGTTAGAAGTCATTCTGGATGAGGAGGGGAACCTACTTTGCGAGAGTGATGCTTAAGCATTTGTGCTTGCTCCAAAACTCAGATAAATACACTCGTCACTTATCTTTGCCATTTCTCTAAAAAGTTTCTACCTTAGGACAAAGCACTTTCGTTCGTATGGAAGCTTCCGGCGCTATTGGCACATTAATATTGATTTTGACGGGTTTGACGACCTACAAAGGGTTTCGAGATTATACTTACTTCGAGATGTATAAATTTAGTGTCGACCCGATTCTCCTTAAAAAAGAATATCGCCGTTTAATCTCTTCTGGTTTTCTACATACCAGTTGGTTACATTTTGGGCTCAATATGCTTGCCCTGTTATCTTTTAGTTTTTCGCTGGAAATAATCTTTGGCTATTGGCAATTCCTTGGCTTATACTTCGCTTCGATGTTAGGAGGCAGTTTACTGGCTTTGTTTATTCATAGAAATCATGGGGATTACAGCGCTGTAGGCGCTTCGGGAGCAATCAGTGGCGTGATACTGTCATCTGCGATATTATTCCCGGAGAGTAATATTGGCTTTGTGATTATTCCGTTTGAGATAAAGAGCTGGATTTTTGCACTGATCTTTATTGTGATCTCGATCTTTGGGATCAAAGGGCAAAGAGGGAATATTGGCCACGAAGCGCATCTTGGAGGTGCATTAACGGGAATCATATTAACCATTGCGTACAAGCCTTCTGTATTGAGTTCGCAATTATGGATTGTATTATTGACTTTGATCCCTATATTGGCCTTTTTGATTTTGATTATTCGTAATCCTGCAGTTTTGATGATTGACAAATATTGGGGAGAGCTGTTACGGAAGGAACGATTCCAATTGCGAAGTGTGGATGATAAGAAACATCTAAAGGTGGTCAGCAAAGTTGAAAAAGAAGAAACGCTCAACCGACTACTAGATAAGATTCGAAAAGATGGCTTACAAAGTCTGACTAAAAAAGAACGGGCTTTATTAGACCGTTTAAAAGAGGGGCTTTAATTTTTTAAAACCTTCTAAACCATCAAACGAATTGAGCGCCTCACTCGAAAGGGAGACGCTCAATCTTAATTCATGGGCTATACTCGATTATTTTTTCTTTAGCAGTCCTTTTGCCATTTCAACAACAGCTTTCTTAGGATCGTCAAAATTAAAATTGATCTTTACATTCTTTTTCTTACCCAACCATTCTATATCCATATTTAATTTTACCGCACCAGAGCTTAGGTTATTCAATTTACCTTCGAAGTCTGCTTTACGTACATTGATCAAGGCATCGGTACCTTTATCCACCAGAAAGGTGATCGTTTTGCCAGAGAAACCAAGCGTTTTCTTTGTAGCTTCTAAAGTACCATTCCAAACTTCCAATGACGCGTAAGCTGTATTCTTCTTAGTTTTAAGAGCGATAACTCTTGCATCTGCATCAGGATTTGTGTTGAGTCCGTCAAAGCCTTTTAAGACCAATTTTGCAGCATTTAAAGCAGTCGTCGCAGAGCCATGAGCGACCTGAGTAGAGCGCAATTGAGTTTCTAATTTGATTCTTTTTGCGACCTGTGTTTTTCTCAGTTTTTTAATCTGGCGCTTATACTTATTAATAGTATTTTTTAAGGTATTTACCTTCTTCTGCGCATCATTCACTTTCTTTCTATTGGCGGCAATTTTCTTACGATCAGCAGCCATTTCTTTATCTACTTTATTGCGCATAGCCTTGATCTCTTTGTCCAATACTTTTAATTGCTTTTGTAAAGCAGTGACTTTTCGTTGTGACTCGGCTATTTTCTTGATCGCTTTACCCGTAGAATTCTCAACGAACTTAATTACTTCTCGCTCTACAAATCCTAATAAATCCTGCTCCATAGTGACCTTTAGAAACATATCACCAGCCTTGTCAAGATTCTTTCCGCTCGCATCAATCTTACCATTGAAGACATTGAAGATTTTACCTCCGACCATAAATCGATAGCCATTTGCCATTAATTCTACATCCGTCTGTGCTTCTAAGCCTAAGACATTTATCAATCCGTTGATCGCTGCCTTTTGGTTTCCATTCTTACGAAGGTCAAGAGTAATACTTGGTCGTTTCTGGCCGTCGGCCCCCTGGATCTTGAATACTTTAAGGTTAATCGGGTCAATTGCTCCTTTCATCAGGATACCATTGGTGTAATCGATATCAAGCTCTGATTCACCTTTCCAGCCATTGAAATCCAACATCCCTTTGGCGCGGAAACCAGGGTTATAATTACGTTCAAGTACTTGTAAAGCCTGTGGTACCACTTCCATTTCTACATTCATCAACCTGATGGACTTCATCATCTTTTTAAGATCCTCCGGTAATTTTTTGCTTACCTTATCGCTGATGACTAATTCCATTAAGTCATTTAAGATTAACTCGTCAAAGCTCACCGCCATCATACTCTTTGTAGGGTTTCTGCTATCAAAAGCTAAGGCAGCATCCCCTAAAAAGTCTCCAATTTTTACTTTACCCGTCAAAGCCATGTTTGGCAGAATAACTGGAGCTGCGGTAATACTGGCACCCATTTGTAAACCTACATTCTGCATGACCAAACCTTTGGCACCAAGTGGATTATTCCAAACACCATCCATGATGGAAAGGAAGTTGATACTTTGATCAGAGATCGCAATTTCTACACCTCCTTTAAATTTGAGGGCATCTGATTGTACTTTTGCATCCATCACACCTAATAAAGAGACCGCAAAGTTCTTTGGTCCGGGCTTTAGGCGGAAGATAACCTGTTGTAATTTAGTCGTTGGCCCGAGTGCTACTTCTTTATCGATTTCGCCTTCTAGTACCATATGCTCAAGCTTACTGGATAATGGCGATTGTACGATCAACTCTTTTATACCCAGAAGGTGATCCATTTTTATTTTTCGCAGGTCGATACGTGCAAGGAGACTACATCCTTTTTTGATACCGCTGGAAATCTGGGCCATGCTCGGAATCTTAGAGCTTTCCTTTTTATCTTTATCAGCACTGGAAAGGACTATTTTTTGTCCGGCCAGATTTAATCCATCCAGGGCAGTTAGCTTACTATTCAGCTTAGAAATCTTAAAGCCACTTGGAGGACTGATGGTTGCTACGTATTCTAGCTTATCTTTTTTCTTCGCCTCATTTTGTTGCGCCCAAAGTTGTACTTTCCCGATATTAGAGTTTGCATCTAAGGTAGTCCACTTTTGATAAGGGGCGATGACCAGATCAGCTTCTTTTAGAGAAAGATTGATCATGGGATCAGGGAGTGTAAAACCATTAATGCTGGTTTTACCAACTATCGTATGTAGACTATTCATAAACCCGATCTTGCGAATATTACCGCGGAGCTGTAGGGATTGTTTGTCCCGTTGTAAGTCAGCGCTCATCAGGATCGGCGAATCCTTAAAATGTACATTTCCGGTCAATCTACCAGCGAGTTCTCGCTTTTCTTTTTGAGTAGGATCCTGCACGGCAAATTTCACCTGTATATTATCCATTCCAAAGCTTGAGCCCTGAAAAAATTCCCATTGATTAAATGCATTGAAGTGCAATTCGGCAAAAGTGATTCTCTTATCTTCTTTAGAAAAAGAAAAGTTGAAATGCTCCAGATAGAGACTCTTTTTGATCGCATCTGGAATCATTACATCCAAAGACTGACCAGCAAGTTTTGTCAAGCTATTATTAGAAACTCCCACTTTTGCATTGGACGGAAAGGTCGTACTGAAGTGTGCTAAAGAAGCATCACTTTCGTATTCCAGGGTAAAGGCAATGTTTGGTTTGCCAAAGAATGTACCGACCCCCGAAAGGCTTTTATTGTCAGTGTCAACGCTTAGGGA
Organism: Saprospiraceae bacterium; assembly: GCA_020631105.1. Taxonomy (GTDB): domain Bacteria; phylum Bacteroidota; class Bacteroidia; order Chitinophagales; family Saprospiraceae; genus JAHDHW01. The sequence goes on from JAHDHW010000022.1 coordinate 34,126, forward strand.
TTGAAACTGATAATCGGTATTACCGATCATCTTGTTCAATTGTGTACGGAGGATGTCTTCCCAATTAAAATTTTCATTGGCCTTTAAGCTGCTTAAACAGAATAGGAAGGCAAGGCTTGTTACAAGACGGATCGTTTTCATAATCACGGGGTTTGGTTAGTAAATTAGTGATTTACTTCCATATAGCTTTGATCAAGAGAAGGTTACCTCGGCTTTTTGTTAAATAAATTAAGAATAGAGTTAAGAAAACTTTATAATAATTAAATGTGGAGCCGTATTTTAGAAGGTAGATGCAATCATCTAAGGATTTAGTTTTGTCCTGAGTTATCATAACAATTGTAAGCACCAAAGATTAAGTGAAAATGGAAACTTATAAAAAAGGATACGACAAGCATGATTTTACCTATGCTTCGAAGGAGGATAAGTTTTTAAAAAGACGGGTTATCAAGTTTGTAGAACTGATTACCGGTAAAAAGTTTGTCCAGCGTATTTATGATGAATTAGTAGCAGAAGGAGTAACTCCGATTAACGTATGGCACCGGACTTTGCAAAAGCTAAAAATTACGGTTGATTATGACCAAGCGCAGTTAGATAAAATACCTGCTACGGGGCCGGTGATCTTTATTGCGAATCATCCGTTCGGGATTGTTGATGGGGTGATCTTTTGTGATTTGGTTTCTAAAAAGCGCAAGGATTATTTCCTGATGGTAAACGAGGTACTCTCTCGAGAACCTATTATGAAAGACCATTTGCTACCAGTTGATTTTCGTTCCACCAAATCGGCTGTGCTAACGAATATAAATACAAAAAACGAAGCCGGAGAGCGCCTCAAAAAAGGACAATGCCTCGTGATCTTTCCCTCTGGTGGCGTAGCGACGAGGTTCAAAATATTTGGAAAGGTAAAAGAATGGCCCTGGAAGAAATCTATCTGTGCACATATTCATAAATCAAAATGCACGGTAGTTCCCATGTTTTTTCATGGTAAAAACTCTGAGCTTTTTCAAACGGCCAGCCGGATAAGTACCAATGTTCGACTCGGACTATTGTTGAATGAAGCCCGTAATAAAAAAGGGAAAACCTTCCGGGTTGAAATAGGCGACCCGATACCTTACGAGCAAATGGCACCTCTCAAAGATCGTCAGGCCCTGATTGATCATCTTTACAAGTATACCCTGACTAAAGTTGGTAATAAATCAATTAAGTAGTTTGACGATTTATTTTAGAAGATGCTGTAAATAGGTATTTACAAGAAACAGCTTATCTTACTTCGGAATAAAACGAAAAACTATGTTAGACATTCAGAAAAGGTTGACGAATAGCTTCTATGCTATTATGAGTATGCCTGCGACTGCAATGGGTTTTGCCCTCTGTGTACAGATTGCCGCTTTAAGCTGGATATTGAATACGAAGTATGGCTTTGACCCACATGAGGTTGGAATAGTTTGGGCAGCAGGACCCTTAGCCGGAATTATTGGGCAGGTACTTGTTGGATTAATTAGTGATAATGTTTGGTTTTGGAATGGTCGGCGGCGGCCCTTTATTATCATCGGAAGTGTAATTGCAGCTCTAATGATACTTGCGCTTCCCTATATCGATGTGATCCATAGTGCAATGGGGATTGGTAGTTTGGTAGGAGTAGC
>JAHDHW010000022.1:35865-38435 GCA_020631105.1 Saprospiraceae bacterium
TTTTAGAACCCCTAACCCGAAAAATAGGACGAGTCAAAACTCATATGCTCTGTATCTTCTCGATGGCCCTTGGTTATGGACTGTTGGTCCTGTTTGGTAAAACTACATTAGCCTTTTACTTGTTTATGGTATTGATCGGAGTTGGCTGGGGCGCAGTGGTGAGTCTGCCTTTTGCAATTATGTCGGAGGTCGTCAATCAAAATAAGATGGGCTTATTTATGGGCTTGTTTAATTTATCTGTGGTGATTCCTCAGTTGATAGCTTCTGGTCTTGGTGGATTTATTCAGGAGGCACCTAATAAAAATATGATCTTCATTATTAGTACGCTGACCTTAGCCATTTCAGGAGCACTTTGGTTATTGGTAAAAGAACAACATGTACCGGATAAATCTGAGATGGATAATGAACGAATTTTAGATGCAGGGCATTGATGATTAAGCTAGTTATAAAATTAAGGTAGAATGCCAAAAGATGTAAACGATAGTAAATTACAATCTAATTACTGGTCAGAACGATATCAGGAAGAGCGTACTGGCTGGGATATTGGTTATCCTTCGACACCGATTAAGGAGTATGTTGATCAATTGGAAGACAAGGGCATTAGTATCTTAATCCCAGGAGCCGGAAATGCTTACGAAGCGGAATATATATTTCAGCAAGGTTTTAGCAATGTCCATGTATTAGATATTGCAAGTGAACCTTTGGAAGCATTTGGTAGACGAAATCCGAGTTTTCCCAAAGGTCAGTTAATCCAGGAAAATTTTTTTTCATTCACAGGTCAATATGACCTGATCCTGGAGCAAACCTTCTTTTGTTCTTTTCCGCCGACAGCGGACAATCGGCAACAATACGCTGAGAAAATGGCCGGCCTACTGAAACCAGGAGGTAAGTTAGTAGGTTTATGGTTTGATATTCCTTTGACCGGAAATATGGAGAAACGACCCTTTGGTGGAACCAAGGAAGAATACTTAAGTTACTTCGCTCCTTTGTTTGAGGTCCTTACATTAGAGAAAGCAAATAATTCAATTCCTCCCAGAGCAGGTAACGAACTGTTTGGAATTTTTAAAAAGACAGAATAAGATATGCAATTTACCGGAAGTGCTGATGAGCTGTTAATGCTCAAAGAAATTACCCCTTCAAACTGCTATTTGTTGAAAGAGACGAGTCAGAGTACACTTTCTATTGTTTGGAGCCAGGAGGACGGGACACACCTGATAATTGATAATGTGGACTATCACCTCAAGAAAAATCAAATCGTTTTTCTAACTGAATTTCACAGTGTACAAAATAAGAAAGTAGGGAAGCTTCGTCTGGTCCGTTTTAACCGGCCATTCTATTGTATCATTGACCATGACAGCGAGGTAGGGTGTAGAGGTATTCTGTTTTTTGGAGCTGCCGGCGTCCCGATGATCAATATCCCTGAAGACGAAATTGAAAAGTTCGAAACGCTCTGGCGAATGTTCGAATTGGAAATGCAATCGCATGATCGACTACAAATCGAAATGCTTCAAATGATGCTCAAACGATTCGTTATTCTTTGTACACGAATCCATAAAGAACAAAATGACCCTCAGATTGATACCGAAACTCATGACCTTGTCCGAGAGTTTAATTTTTTGGTAGAAGGACATTTTAAAGAAAAACACTCGGTGTCAGAGTATGCGGACATGATGCATAAGTCTCCTAAAACACTATCTAATTTCTTTGCCAAGCATCATCAGAAATCACCATTGCAAACTATCCAGGAACGCATACTTTTGGAAGCAAGGCGATTATTAACTTATACCGATATGGGCGTTAGTGAGATCGCTTATGAGATTGGTTTTGATTCTGTTCAAACCTTTAGTCGACTCTTCAAAAAGAAAGAAGGCGTATCTCCGGTGGAGTATCGGCGCTCAGCAGCGTGATGCGCATATGGTTTTGAAAGTTTGAGGACGCAGAAAGACGCAGATATTTATGATCTCAATAAGTTTGATTATTTTTCATAAAAAATACTATGGAAAATCATGAAAACTATCTCTATTCTGAATTATCAGGAAAGATTATTAAAGAAGCCTATTATGTCTATAATTATTTAGGCTACGGGTTTTCAGAATCTGTTTATGAACGATCCTTAGCATACCGATTAAGAAACCTTGGAGTAGAGGTAGAAGAGCAAGGAAAAATAGATGTTTATTTCGAAAAGGTTTTAGTCGGAGAGTTTAGAGCAGATATTATCGTAGACCGTAAGATTATATTGGAGTTAAAAGCGGTTAAAGAAGTTATCCCGATACATGAAGTTCAATTAGTGAACTACTTAAAAGCAACAGAAATTGAGGTTGGACTGTTGATTAATTTTGGCGAAAAAATGAAAGTAACAAGGAGAGTTATGAGTAATATTAATAAAAAATCACTTGGTAATTATAGAAATTCTTAACCTAGTTAATTGGATTTAAAAATAAACAAAAGATAAAACATAAATAATCATAATCATCTGTGTCCCTCAGCGTCAATTAACTTTATCCTTAGCATATCCATGAACCTAAGCAACATCGACCATTTCGTTTACGCCGTACCAGACCTCACCGTTG
>JAHDHW010000022.1:38535-40706 GCA_020631105.1 Saprospiraceae bacterium
ATGAACCTAAGCAACATCGACCATTTCGTTTACGCCGTACCAGACCTCACCGTTGGAATGGACCTAATAGAAGCACAATTGGGTATAAGACCCGTGTATGGAGGAAAGCATCTGAATCATGGTACGCATAATGCGATCCTGAGTATTGGCGAAAAATGTTATTTCGAAATCATTGCCATTGACCCGGAGAATAATAATGTCAGTGCTCCGCGCTGGATGGGAGTTGATCTGATCCAGCATCCTACACTCACCCGTTGGGCGATGCGGCCCGTTGATTGGAGCAGGGACGTCCAGCGAATAAGAAAAATAAACCCTAGCCTGGGACATACTGCGATTGGAAACAGAAAACAAGCCAATGGTAAGATGTTGGATTGGGAGATGACTTTGCCGCAAGCTCATCCGGCCGTAGAAGTTCTGCCGTTTTTATTAAACTGGAAAGGGACCGTGCATCCGGCGGAACAATTAGAGCAGCAATGTACCTTGAAAAGGCTTTCTCTGGAACATCCTGAGCCACAAAAAATACAGGCACAGCTTGCCTCCTTGGAGTTGGACATTCCAGTAAAGCAAGCCACAGTACCTGGTATTATTATGACGATTGATACACCAAATGGTGAAGTCGTTATTCGCTAGAATGCAAAACCCAACCCCTAAATAAATGCTAGGTTGTAAGTTTGAATGAACATTAGAACTTAGGAAAATTATCCGAACAAATGTAGCAGTATAACAGAGTAACAGTTAAGTCACTGTTTTACTGTTCCACTTCCTGATTTGCTATGGGTAATACCTTTCTTTTGGGTAAAAAGACTAATGTTAATTCAGTTTTGTAATGTTCTCTAATTCAATTTTGCTGAGCAATGTTAACTTTTCAGCTTCATACATTGCCGGCAATGCAGATAAATCCGTATCAATCGGCGCTTTATAGTTTTCATAGTCCTGAAAACGAATGCCATCAATTACTCTTGGATTATAAGCACTGCGGAAACGGACTCCGCCTTTGTTTACGTGGAATAAGTAGGCGAGGTAATCAACCGTTTGAGTTTTAGTATTGACCCAATACATAAATACGTCATCATGATCTGTACCGCCACCTTCTTCAGAGAATCGTACTTCGATAGCGTCGTATAAATCATCTTTTATTTTTACAGACCCTTTATGAGTTTTGTGCGCAGCAGGATCATTGAGCCGGTAGGGCAGGAGTGCAAAGTAAATGACGGAGTTTACGCTGTTGCCAAAGGATGTTTTTTCTTTTTCACTGAGTTCCACCGCTGAACCATCGACCGTCCGTTCAAAACTATCATTAGTCAATACTGATCGTATATTCTGGCCATCTTTCACCTGTTCGGAAGTATAGGTGAAACGTCCGCCCTCATGGGCAAAAGTGAAGGATCGTGTTCTAAAGTCGAATCCGATTTTAGTGTTTTCATACTTTGCTCCGCCATGTTTTTTGATTGCAGCATCAATCACGGATTGTGCCTTAGATTGTACAGGTTTGGGAGCACTCCCGCAGGCAAAGAAGCAAAAAGTAAGTAATGTGGCGATATATTTCATATTTGTTGATTTTGGCGCAAGGTAAGGAATAAAATAGGCTCGGATAATCGGCTCAAAGACAATAATACACCAGAAGGGAAAAACGGTTAAGTCATCGGGCAATTCGGCCTACCGTTTAGGTCCTTTTTAGGGGCATCTTTGTATTGTATTATTTAAGAACTATAAAATTAAACGTCATGTTACAACAAATTAATAAAGAAACCTTCAAAAGCACCCTTGAGAATAATGATGTCGTATTAGTCGACTTTTACGCAGACTGGTGTGGACCTTGTCAGGTACTGATTCCTCAATTAGAATCGCTTGCCGAAGAGTTTGAAGGTAAAGCTAAGATTGTCAAAGTCAATGTTGATAAAAACCCTGAGCTTTCTGGTCAGTTTGGTGTCCGAAGCATTCCAGCTTTGTTTTACTTCAAAAAAGGAGAACTCGCTGGTCGACAAGCAGGTGTACAACCACGGACCGTTATTAGCGATAGCCTTAATCAATTGATTGATGCGAGTGCTGTAGCGTAAAATTGAATGCGAGTATGCTTTTCAATCACTGATTATTATTTATCAAGATTTTTAAAGACAGTATTCTTATTAAAAGCTTATTACTTTTTTGTCTTGACACAAAAAAGTAACAAA
>JAHDHW010000022.1:40806-47219 GCA_020631105.1 Saprospiraceae bacterium
AAAGCTCAAGGCTGTATTTCTTTTTTAACGCTGCATTCCAGCTAAATTTTTGAAACAAAATAAAACTCCCCCTGACAGTCCTGTCAGGGCTCAAACACTATTTTGTTTTCCTCAAAAATTCACCTGAACTTCCGCTAAAAGAAATAATGCCGATAAGCGAAGAAGACCTTAGATCTTGAAAAATGTATTGTAGTGTTATTCATTCATTCATTAAAAACTAAAAATCATCATGGCCACACAAATTAAAATCAAAAATATCCCTACTGGTTACCAATCTATTATCAGCAATGGAAAGCACAGTATAGTCGGAGACGAACCAATTGCAGCTAAAGGTACTGACCTTGGCCTCGCTCCTACGGAGCTCGTACTCTCTGGCATCGCAATGTGTAAAGTAGCAACAGTGAGAAATGTAGCGCGCCGAAAAGGTTGGGAAATTGGAGATGTTGATGCGGAGTTATCTCAGGTAGTTACCCGCTTGCCTGGTGGCCAGTTGAGTACCCGAGTTGAGACTATCCTGCACATTGAAGGCGATATCACGGAAGAGCAACGTGCAAAGCTGATCAAAGAAGCAGACAACTGTTATGTTACCCGGATGATTCGGGGCGATTGGGATTTCGCCCACTCCAACGAATCGGAATCCGTTCAAGTATAAATATTGACTTGTTGCACTAAAAGAAGTGCAATCCCTCACAAGTCAATTCATGAGATTAATAAGTGTATTGTTTTGGAATAATAGTGAAGCACCATCCTGGGTTGGATGGTGCTTTTTTGATTGTATGCTGTACTTGAATTTGTTTTGCATTGCTCCAAAGGAGCTACTATGTGCATAAACATTTCAAGGATAGTGCATACTGACCGAAGCAGTTTGCTTTTAATGCAAACCACTTCGCGTCATGTATAGCCTACCACATTAAATCAAAATTAAACTTATCGGATAATGAATTTTCCTGATGCCGTTGAACCATCTGAGATGGTCACATGATAATAATATAAACCAGATGCCCGATCTTTTCGATTGATAGGCACGGTTTGTTCGTTGACGTTTCGTACTGTTTCAAGCAATTTCCCATCAGCAGAATAAATACTTAATTGATTGATCCATTCATTAGTATTCAATATGCTTAAAGTAGCTTCTTCACCCATCGGATTCGGTTGTAGATTTACCTGAACCTCCTGGATGTCTGGCTCTACGGTGTTGACAATCACCGATTGGAACAACTGTGCTGCATCCTCACCTGCTTCTAATAAATCATCAATACTTGGATTGGGGTGCGGGACATTCTCTACGAAAAGTACTACAAAACTAATACTGTTGACTTGACCTGGTGCAAAGTCAAAGGGGCCTGAGTTGAGCAACATTCTACGGTCTCCCAATGTGATGTTTTCAGCAGCCATTGACCAGCCGTTCGGATCGTCCGGAGGACTATGAAAAAGATAATTAGTATAATCCGTGCTTCCCGGGTTATAACCATTGCCACCTACCGTAAACGGAGTTTGATCTGTCCATACGCCTGATAAAGCACGATAATAATCAACAGGCTCATTGATCGGTGAAGGATTTGGAGCACCAACAGATACATTATTATAAGAGAAAAAAGAGGATAAGCCACGATCAACCAATACTCCATTTTCTTCAGCCGTAACTCCTTTTAGCAACTTAATGCCAACAACCGGAATTTCCTCGCAGTAGGTATTTACGCCCTGACAGTCGTTACAAGAAGTATTGCCATCTAGTGCATCACTGTTATACACATAGCCCATATTCGCAGTGCTATCACAACCCACGTAGTCGTCGGTATAACAACCAAGGTCAGGGTCAACCCATAATCCAACAAATGCACTATCCAGATTTTCTAAACTTCGATTGATGAATTTATAATCGTAGAAAGTAGCATTATTAATGTTCGGATTATTACTGTTGTAAGCGTATGCAAGGGTTTGAATTTCCAGACGAAGCACGTCTCCATTCGAACTGGTATGAATATTACCAGCATCATTGAAAACCCACCAGATGCCTTGGTCCGCATCTTTGATATAAGGGTAATCTCCGTCGTTGGGATTGTAAATGCCATCGGCATTGGTATCAATGTAAGGGGCGAAGCCCTGTTGAGTCATCGGCAGTTCAAACCCGTGAATAGAAAAGAATTCCGGGTTCCCATTTCCGGGCCAGGCCAGAATGGACTGTGGAATAGGATTATCGAGTGTACCATCTTGCCAGTCTTCAGTAAAGCTATTGATGTCTTCGGAAGTGGTTTCCCAGAAGCGATCAAAGTCACTACAGGTTTCATTCGCAGTACTTCCGGTCTCCTCTAAATAACCAGCCCAATAATCAGCTTGCCCGGATGCTGCACCATAAGTTTGTGCGGCGAGTTTTAAGTTGGCTCCAGGATCAAACCCTGCGACCCATAGTCCCCCGGCAAAAAGAGCACTAACTTCTGGTTCTCCATTTTGAGGTGCAGGGACAATGTATTTTCCATCGGCTCCGTCCCACCAAAGATCACCGGCATTTTTTATCCGGGCATTGACATTATTGACATTGAGATCCATTTGTGCTGTTGCAGGATCACAGGATTGGCCGAAGCTAAGTTGAGTGGACAGACTAAAGATTAATAGGAGGTATAAGTTTTTCATAAGCTTTTAATTTCTTATGAAGTAACAAAAGAAAAATGATAATTACAATCACAATTAGTGGTCCGGTAACTTGTCTGTATAAGTTGTAAGAATGATTGAGTAAAACAAAAAAAATGGTAGCTGCCAGTGAAGACGTCCCTATTCAAGAATCTTAAAAGTTGTTCTTCTATTTCGCTGATGTTCCGCTTCGCTACATCGCTGACAAGCACAGTCCGCTGCCGGTTGAGCTTCACCGTATCCACGCGCAACCAATCGACTGCCAGCGATTCCTTTGGTGATCAGGTAGTCTACTACAGATTGAGCACGATCCTGAGATAGGTTTTCATTATAGCTGTCTTCTCCACGGCAATCGGTGTGAGAAGATATTTGAATCCTCACCGTGGAGTTATTGTTTAATATTTTAATCAAATTATCTAATTCCGGAAAAGCCTCACTACGCAAAGAAGCCTTATCATAATCATAGTAAATATTATTTAAGGTGATTTCTTTTTCTTTAAATATTTTTTCGAGTACGATCTCAACCGTTTGGTTTTCAATACCTGGCTCTGGAATGAAGGTGGCATTATTGCTTAGATAGCCGCTACGTTGAGCAAGGAAGTTATAATTAGATTTAGGGTTTAAACGGAGTTTTTTCTTACCATCCGCTGCTAATTTATATTCAATTTCTTTTTTGCCGGTATCCATGTTTAGTGTCACTTGGTCAAGCGCACGTAAGCCAGTGATCGTACTATTCGGATCTTCCGGATTCTGATAAATTTTTTCTTTTACCAATACCGTAAGGTATAAAGGTGGTGCCTGTGGCTTTGGTTTTTCTACAACCGGTTCCTCGACAGGTTCTGGCTCCGGTTCTGCTTTAGCAACCGGTTCTGAACCGGGACGAGGTTTAATCTTTCTGTTTTTGGTATAGTGCTCCGCAAAGAAACTTTGAATAAAAGTGGGTAAACCTAAGCGGCCATTATTTTTTCCAAGTTTTATTTTCTTTCCATTGTACCTGGTCCTTGTACCATAGGTGTTGGGGTTTAAGATACAACCGATATATGCACCGTGTAATGATGCTGTGTAGATTCGTCCATCTGGCCCTACCTGAATCGCACCCATGTTAAAATCGCTGGGTTTGTTGATTTCAAAGCGAGAGTTAATGATTTCTCTGTTACTGGATTTAATTAGATCGTATTGACTAATGATGCCCGTCTCAAAAGAGCCAACATAAAGTCGCTCACCACTTGGAGAAAATTCTACACCATAAGCGCCAGGGGATTTTGATGGAAGTTTCAGTTTCTTCTTAACCTCACCTGTAGAGTTGTCAAATTCGAAAAGTTCAACACGGTTTTCCTCATAATAAGTTACCGCCAGAATATCTCCCCGTGGAGAAGCTTTCATATAGCCGGTAGCGTTTTGAGTATTTCCTTTGATTTTTGAACCCGCTTCTGAAATGATAGGGACTTCGTCCACACCTTTATCGGTTACCTGGAAACAGATGAAACGATCTGAATTCCATTCATGTGTAATAATCCAAAAGTCTTTCTGATTTTGATTAACTACTGCGGTGATCTTCTCGCAGGTTGGAGCCGCCAACGGTTTGTTCTTAAAACGTACAGCACCAAGGCCACCATCATCAATCATACTGACTAAAGTATATTGCAATCCCCCCGCTAAGTTGTTTTCAGCAGCGTCAATAGTAAAAATATAATAAGCATTTCGGCTTTTAGGTTGCGGGACAATTATTGCTGATTGGGTAGCAGATACATGGCCACCAAGCCCCTCACCATTTTTCATGACTTCATGCTTGCTGTTCCATACGGTGATCCCATCCGTATAGAATAAAAGATTTCCCGAGGCATCGCAGATAGTAGCACAGCCTTCATGGGTATTCATCGCACCATCTTTTAATAAGACAGGTTCTCCCATACTGAAGTCCAGGCCATAGTTTTTTCCAAAATACCAAAGGTCTCCTTCGTTTTGGGCAGTACTAATAAGAGAAAGACAGGAAAATAAGGCAAGTAGTAAAAAGGTGATACGTTGCATAAAGTGGATATTAATTCATTTTGCTGCTAAAAAGCACCATAAATTTACGGAATCTTCAGCTGATAAAGCCTTAGGGATTTGTTAATTCGCCAAAGATTTCCTTATAAAATATGCAGCAATAGACATTCCATTTCTCTTTATAGAAGCAATTCCACTTAGGATTAACGTAATATTAATCTGATTGAATTTATCAACTTCGGGAGAAAGCATTACATTGTTATTGGATAATTTCCATTTTTGCATCAAACTCAATCATCATCTGATGAATAAATTACTTTTACTTTTTATCAGCCTAATTACTTTTGGATTTTTTAATTGTTCTTCGACAAAGGATCAAACAACAAATGATCAGCCAACGATCCGTTTTGCTTCTTTTAATGTAGCGTTATATCGGAACGATGCCGGAGGTTTAGCAAAGGATTTAAACTCGGGGACAGACCAGCAAATTAAAAATATTGCTGCCATTATTCAGGAAGTACGCCCTGATGTATTGGCCTTAATGGAGTTTGATTATGACCCGCAGGGGAAGCTCCTAAAGTCGTTTCAGGATAATTATCTGAGTATTGCTCAGGAGGGTGGAACGGCCATAGAATATCCTTACTATTATTCCATAGCATCAAATACCGGAGTGCCTAGTGGCTTCGATTATAATAATGATGGGAAGATTGAATTACCAAATGATGCTTTTGGTTTTGGTCGGTACGAAGGACAATACGCTTCTGCTCTGATGTCTAAATACCCGATTGAGCAATCAATGATTCGCTCTTTTCAAAAATTGCTTTGGTCCTCAATGCCAGATGCGAAGCAACCAATGAATACAGACGGAACGCCATATTATGAAACGAAAGAATGGGAGTCGTTTCGGTTATCTTCAAAAAATCATATTGATCTACCAGTAGTGTTGCCGAATAAGGAAATCGTTCATGTCATTCTCTCACACCCGACACCGCCGGTTTTTGACGGCCCGGAAGACAGGAATGGATTACGCAACTATGATGAGATTCGATTGCTAAAGGATTATGTCAATGGAGCCGAGTATTTGTTAGATGATAAAGGCAAATCAGGTGGACTTGATAAAGGAGTATCTTTTGTAGTGATGGGCGATCTCAATGCAGATCCTATTGATGGCGATTCTTATGAGGGGGCAATTAATCAATTATTGGATGATCCTTTGGTGCTGCAAGCGGTAACGACAGGGGAGTTGATTCCAAAAAGTAAAGGTGGCGCATTACATAATCAAAGAAAAGGAGACAAAGCTGATCCGGCTTTTGATACTTCTTTTTTTGGTAAACGAATTGACTACGTTATACCTTCTGCGAATGCAAAGGTGACGGACTCCGGTGTATTTTGGCCAGCTCCCGGTGAAAAATTATATGAGCAGGTTAAGGATAAGGCAGCTTCGGATCACTTGTTAGTATGGGCGGATTTGATATTCTGAGAAAATATCATTGAATACTCAGTTTGCGGTACTAACTCAGGTTTTCTTTTTGTCGATCCCACCAGGTTTTTGCGGCTACCTTGCGACTAAACTTAAGGGTGTTGTCCAACCAGAGCATAAACTTTCGTAATGGACTATTTGCAAGGCGAATGCCAATGCGGTTCCACCATTTTGAATAATCCTTGTTATATGGACAGACCCGAATACAAATGGCACAATCCGTATTCATCCCTACCCAAAACTTAAAGCATTTTTCTGCATTAACGGTCCATTTACGAATCCCTTTCAAGCTGGAAAAATTTGGTGGGGTAGAGCTTGG
>JAHDHW010000192.1 GCA_020631105.1 Saprospiraceae bacterium
AACTCACCAACTCACCAACTCACCAACTCACCAACTCACCAACTCACCAACTCACCAACTCTTTTCATCAAGCGCTCGCTTTTAATTTCTTTGCTTTGCTTTCTGCTTTGCGTTTTTCGAGAACCGCTTTATAATCTCTTGGCATTACCTTAATAAAACGTTTGATTGCTTTATCCCAATTATTTAGGATTTCCAAAGCACGATTACTACTAGTGTGTCGGAAGTGATTACGGATCATCTCTCTTAATACCTCCTGATCATTTTGATCGAGTGGATCAAGGTCAACCATTTCCGTATTACACTTTTCCTCAAAAGATTGATCAGCATCATAGACAAAAGCCATTCCTCCACTCATTCCGGCAGCGAAGTTTTTACCTGTTTTGCCAAGTACTACAACCAGACCTCCGGTCATATATTCACAGCCGTGGTCTCCAATACCTTCGATAACTGTTTTTACGCCGGAGTTACGTACACAGAACCTTTCACCAGCCATGCCTTTGATATAGGCCTCGCCGCTAGTTGCTCCATAGAAGGCAACATTACCAATGATAATGTTTTCAGAAGGCTCGAAAGTCGCTTCCCGATCCGGACTAACAATCAATGTTGAACCACTCAATCCTTTTCCAAAGTAATCGTTGGCTTCGCCCTCCAGGATGAATTTTAATCCTCTTGCGCCAAAGGCACCAAAGCTTTGACCTGCTGAACCGCGGAAACGGTATTCAATGGAGTCAGGCGGTAAGCCTTGGCCCTTATATTTTTTCGATATTTCATTAGATAGCATAGTACCTACTGAACGATCGGTATTCTCAATCGGGAAAGTTGTGCTGACTTTATTTCCGGTTTCCAAAGTAAGTTGAGCATGCTCGATCAATTTGCGATCCAGTACATGAGTAATTCCATGATCTTGCTCTACAGATTTGTATTGTTTGATCTGTTCATCCGCAGGTTCTTTATAAAGGATCGGGCTTAGATCAACTTGCTTGTATTTCCAGTGTGAGATATTATTTTTAAGCTTAAGTAATTCAACTTTACCCACCATATCATCAACAGTACGGAAACCAAGTTCTGCCATGATTTCCCGGAAGTCCATCGCCAGGTGTGTGAAGAAGTTTATCAAGTGCTCAGGCTTCGCTGCAAATTTCTTACGTAGCTTTTCGTCTTGTGTGGCAATACCCACCGGGCAGGTATTCAAGTGACACTTACGCATCAGGATGCAACCTTCTACAACCAGTGCAGCTGTCGCCACACCCCATTCTTCTGCTCCTAGTAAAGTTGCTATTGCCAGGTCACGACCCGTTCGGATTTGACCATCAACCTGTAGGCGTACTCTGTTTCGTAATTTATTTTTTACTAAAGTTTGGTGTGATTCTGCCAAACCAAGCTCCCAGGGTAAACCTGCGTGTCGAATAGAGGTGAGGGGCGAAGCACCCGTTCCACCATCGTGTCCGGAGATCAGAATTGCATCAGCATGTGCTTTAGTAACACCCGAAGCAATGATACCTACCCCTGCTTTAGAAACTAACTTAACATTGATTCGCGCAGCACGATTAGCGTTCTTCAAATCATAGATTAACTGTGCTAAATCTTCGATGGAATAAATGTCATGATGGGGTGGAGGAGAGATTAATCCTACGCCCGGAGTAGAGTGTCGTACTCGTCCGATCCAGTCATTTACTTTATGACCTGGTAGTTGTCCACCTTCACCTGGTTTTGCACCTTGCGCCATTTTGATTTGTAGCTCATCTGCATTACTCAGGTAGTAGCTGGTTACACCAAATCGACCGGAGGCAACTTGCTTTGTTGCGGAGCGCTCCCAGTCTCCGTTTGGTTTGCGCTCGAATCGAGATTCATCTTCACCGCCTTCTCCACTATTACTCTTGGCACCGATACGATTCATTGCAATGGCAAGCGTAGTATGTGCCTCATGCGAGATTGAACCAAAAGACATTGCGCCGGTTACGAAACGCTTAAGGATGTTTTCAACAGGTTCAACTTCTTCTACCGGAATTGGTTTTCCTTTTCGGAAAGTCATGAGTCCGCGAAGGGTGCAGGCTTTCTCCAGTTGATCGTTGATATTATCAGCGTATTGTTTGTATACTTTATAGTCTGCCTGTCGACTAGAGTATTGAAGTAAGTGTATAGTCTGAGGGTTGAATAAATGATATTCTCCTTTTTGTTTCCATTGGAATACGCCACCAGCTTCAAGCGCGGGTGATGGATTCGTTTCGTCGTAAGCGAATTGCTGTCGAACTAAAACTTCTTTGGCAATACCATCAAAGTCAATTCCTTTTATTCTGGAGATACTTCCTTTGAAACAGGTATTAACCACTTCATCAGCTAAACCAAGGATTTCAAAGATCTGAGCTCCTTTATAAGAAGCCAGCGTAGAAATCCCAATCTTAGACATGATCTTGAGTAAGCCTTTACCTACTGCTTTTTTATAGATGCCGATTAATTTTTCTAAGGGTTGCTCATTTTCGAAGTACTTAATCTTTTTAAGTTCGGCAATGGTTGCGTAAGCAAGATATGGGTTGATTGCATCTGCTCCATAACCGATGAGCGTAGCGAAGTGATGGGTTTCGCGTATATCTCCCGCTTCGATTACCAGAGATGTAATATTTCGTAGGCCTTTACTAATCAAATGATGGTGGATTGCTCCGGCAGCCAGTAAAGAAGGAATCGGAGCTAAAGAAGCGCCGGCATTTCGATCCGACAGAATCAGAATGTTCGTTCCATTTCGAGTCAAATCTTCGGCAATCGCACAAATGTGATCAATAGAAGCCCTCAGTCTTCCTTTTTGTCCATCTCCTTTGAAAAGAATATCAATGACACCTGATTTATAACCTTCACGATGTACCTGCTTAATCTGTAATAATTGGTCGTTTGTCAAGACCGGTGATTCCAGGTGGATAAACTTACTGTGATCCTCATTCGTTTCAAGGATATTTTTTACCGTACCCAAACGAGCGAAGAGAGACATTACTGACCGTTCGCGAATTGGGTCAATCGGAGGATTGGTTACCTGAGCAAATAATTGCTTGAAGTAATTAGAAAGGTGTTGTGACTGATGAGATAATACTGCTAATGGCGTATCGATTCCCATAGAGCCAATCGGGTCCTTTCCACCCTGAACCATAGGGCCAATAATCATTTTTAAATCTTCGCGAGAATAGCCGAAGAGTTTTTGGCGTGTTCTCAAAGTGTTGGAGTCCAGGGCAACCTCTGCAGTCTGTTTTAGATCCAGTGCTTCAATGCTGATTCTGTTTTGGCTGATCCAGTCCTGATAAGGAGAACGCTTACAAACGGTTTCTTTCAACTCTTCATCACCAATAATTCGGTGTTCTTCGAGGTCAGCGATCAGCATTTTACCAGGTTGTAATCGACCTTTATATACAACTGTGCTCTGATCAACCGGAAGTGCACCCGCTTCAGAGGCAGCGATCAGCGTATTATCTTTAGTCAGGAGATATCTGGAAGGGCGGAGTCCGTTACGGTCGAGCATTGCACCAACCAGGATGCCATCTGTAAAACAAATTGAAGCCGGTCCATCCCAGGGCGCCATAATATTCTCATGGTAGGCGTAGAATGATTTTTTGTAATCCGCCATTTGGTCGTCATGCTGCCATGCTTCCGGAATCATCATCATCAAAGCATGCGGTAAGCTACGACCATTAAGTACTAAAAACTCCAATACATTATCAAAATTACCAGAGTCACTTAGACCTTCTCCACAGACCGGAGCGATCTTTTCCATTTCATCTTCTGTGAAGAGACTGGATTGTAAAACGCTTTCGCGCGTTTTCCACCAGTTGAGGTTACCAGTGATGGTATTAATCTCTCCGTTGTGCGCGATGTAACGGAATGGCTGAGCGAGTTTCCATTTCGGGACCGTATTGGTAGAGAATCTTGAGTGAACCAAAGCAATCGCTGATTTGAAACGCTCGTCATGTAAATCCGGAAAATACGGGCGAACCTGATAAGTCGTTAGCTGTCCTTTATAAACTACAGTCTTGTAGGAGAAGGATGTTATATAAAACAAGTCTCTTGACTGTGGGTAAGTCACATGAATATTATGGGTAGAGTATTTACGGAGAACATATAAGCGTCTTTCGAGCGCTTTGGGGTCCATAGTATTCTTTGGCTTTACGAATACTTGTTCCATTCGCGGCTCTACGGCTACTGCACTATCTCCAAGACTTTCATTATCGGTAGGTATCTTACGATAGCCGATTAACTCTAATTCTAATTCGTCAATATAATCATTGAAGGCTACTCGACACTGCGCGCGGAGGTTACGGTCATTTGGAAAGAAAACCATTCCAACACCATATTCTCCAAATTCAGGAATGTCAAAACCTAGTTCTTTTCCTTTTTGCACAAAAAACTCATGAGGCGTCTGAACCATAATACCTGCCCCGTCTCCGGAGTTGGGTTCGGCACCGCAGGCACCGCGATGCTCCATACAGGTGAGCATGCTTAATGCATCTTCGATGATTTTATGAGATTTGATTCCGTCCAGATTGGCAACCAATCCGGTACCACAAGAATCTTTTTCTAATTGAGGAACATAAAGGCCTTCTTGCTTTACTTGCTCTTGCTGCTGATTTGGGACCTGCTTCATTTCCAGTGTTTTTTATAATTGAATCAAAAAGGGAAAACTTAAATAGTATAACTGGAAATAAAAATGAATACAACACGATTGGGGTAGGAGTGGTGATTCAGCAACTAATTGTCCAGCATACCGTAATTTGGTTTTACGATGAAAATCGCTGGTTTTATCGTTATTGGTTGGCCTGTAAAGATAATAATTATATTTGGTATTAATTGAAAAATTTAAAACAATGATGGGGTTTATTGATGTTGTTTGTAATAAAATATAAGTAAAAGTATGATTGTTGAAAACATGCAGATGTTCAATTTGATAAAAAATTTTGTCGAACAAGTATAGGCCGTATAATTATTGGTCAGGTAAAAGGCTGTGGAATAATATTTTGATTTTAAAAAATTGAATAAATGCTCCCATGGGTCAGCGCTTTGTTTAGATCAGCGAAAAAAAAATAAAATTTCAAAGGCTGTTCCCAGTGTTTAATCAAACAAATGAAGCACTCGTTCCATTTTTAGATTTATTTGTTCGATACACAAATTACCAAGGCTGCCTTCATGTGTGTGGTTAATCTCCTTATCGTATCGAAATGTTCCATCGTTCACTTGTTTGCTGACCGCCTGGTAGGCCGTTCTGAAAGGCACACCTGTGTTTACCAATTCGTTTACAGCCTCGACGGTAAAGAGGAATTGATGCTTGTCTCTATCGAGTGATTGTTCGTTGATCTCAATGTGCTTCAATCCGTAAGTGGTGATTTCTAACACGTCTTTTAAATTTTGTAGAGCCGGAAATATGGTCTCTTTCAATAATTGAAAATCCCGATGATAGCCACTAGGTAGATTAGTGATCAACATACTGAGACTACCCGGCAGTGCCATAATTTGATTGCATCGACCTCTTACCAACTCGAAGATATCCGGATTTTTTTTGTGTGGCATGATGCTGGATCCAGTGGTAAAGGACTTTGGCAATTTAACGTAATTGAATCCCGGGTTCATATAAAGACAAATATCCGTTGCTAATTTTCCGACGGTCTGCGCAATGCTGGCCATCGCATAGGATAGTTGTAGCTCTGTTTTCCCTCTGCTCATTTGAGCATGCACCACATTATAATTGAGATCGTCAAAACCTAATAATTCGGTCGTCATAGTTCGGTTGATCGGTAGGGAAGTACCATAGCCGGCAGCGGAGCCGAGGGGATTTTGGTTTACGATTTTAAAGGCTGCTGCCATTAATTGTAAGTCATCCACGAGCGATTCTGCGAAGGCACCAAACCATAGACCGAAAGAAGAAACCATTGCCATTTGCAGATGCGTGTACCCAGGTAAGAGATGGTCTTTATTCTGCTCACTAAGCTGCTGGAGGGTAGAAAAAAGCTCTTGTGTTAGTTTAACCAACTCTTTGATTTCTGCTCTGAAAAACAACTTAAGGTCAACTAGTACCTGATCATTTCGGGACCTTGCGGTATGTATTTTTTTACCAACGTCTCCCAGTTCTTCAATAAGAAATAACTCAACCTGAGAGTGGATATCTTCGATAGAAGATTCAATTTTGAATTCACCGGACTTTACTAATTCCAATAATTGCTGGAGTGTGTTTAGCAAGGCATCTTTTTCCGCTTCGCTGATCAACTTAACATGCGCTAACATCTTGGCGTGTGCCATCGAACCGATGATGTCATATTGAGCGATTTGCAAATCAAGGGTTTGATCTTGTCCGATGCTAAAAGTCTCGACTAGTTGGTCAATGGTATTGGATGTGGACCAGAGTTTTTTCATGTTGATATTTTTAAGCCTAAAGTCTAGGCAATAATTTTTGAGTAGGTATTTAATAGTTGGATGTAACGATCAATGCCCTGGTATATTTCGGATAGATGAATATACTCGTCAGCGGTGTGCGAACGTCCGGAATCCCCAGGACCAATCTTTATACTTGGAAAGGGTAATAGTGCCTGATCCGAAAGAGTAGGGGATCCATAGCATTCCATTCCAATATTTTTACCTGCCTGTATGATGGCGTGTGCTTCGTTGATGCCAGAAGGTTGTAATCGAAAAGATCGTACGTTTAATTCCGATTGAGTATTGGCTTGAAGAAATAGGAAGACTTCCTCATTGGTGTAAGCATCGGTTGTTCGAACATCAATAACGAAGTTGCAATTGTCGGGCACTACATTATGCTGAGTGCCGGCATT
The DNA here is from genome assembly GCA_020631105.1 of Saprospiraceae bacterium. GTDB lineage: Bacteria > Bacteroidota > Bacteroidia > Chitinophagales > Saprospiraceae > JAHDHW01. Next base: position 6,795 of record JAHDHW010000192.1, read on the forward strand.
GATTTGTGTGACGGAACATTTTACCTTTCCGAGCCAGGGAGATACTTTTGGGAATTCATAATTATGAATCCATTGAATGTCATCAAGTGCTTTTAAGATCGCATTATCACCTTCCTCTCTTGCGGCGTGACCAGCCTGACCTTTTGCGCTTGCGTCAATGACCATAAGTCCTTTTTCGGCGATAGCAATATTCATCAGCGTTGGCTCGCCGACCAGCGCAAAATCAATATCTCCCAGGTCATTGACTATTGAAGCAATACCATTTTTTCCGGAAACCTCTTCTTCAGCACTTGCGGCAAAAATGAGGTTGAATTTTGTGGTGGATGCGTGTAACTGCAAAAAAGTAGCCAGCAAGGCCATTAAGCATCCTCCGGCATCATTGCTTCCAAGACCATAAAGTTTATCTCCTTCGACACTTGGATGAAAAGGATCTCTTGTCCATGACTTCACCGGTTTGACAGTATCATGATGGGAGTTAAGTAAGATGGTAGGCCGATTGTCGTTCCAACTGCTTGATTTTACCCAAAGGTTATTTTTTTTTCGCTCTGGGGTCAGTCCCTGCGCTGACAAAAATGTCATAAGCTGATCGGCGGTACCCGCCTCCTCACGCGAGAAACTCGGTGTTGAAATGAGTGATTTAAGTAACTCAACAACTTCAGACTTAATGGCACTTTCTACAAGCATATCTTTGTTCCTTTGGATTTTGTTCCACAAATAATTACCTGATTTACCTGATGCTTTAAGGCATGAAATGCGTTGTCGATTTTTGGAATCATGCCATTATTGATGATGCCTTTAGCCTTTAGCTTTTGATAATGCTTAGGTTTGATTTTTTTTATTACAGAGTCGTCGTCGTTTGCATTCATCAAAACTCCTTTTTTGTCAAAGTGATAAACCAGTTTGACTTTGTAGTGCTTAGAAAGTGATATGCCCAGATTCGAAGTGATCGTGTCGGCATTGGTATTTAGTAGTTGACCTTTTTTGTCATGAGTGATGGCACAGAAAACAGGAGTGATGCCTTGGGCCAATAGTTTTTTAATCACCTTAGTGTTTACTTTTTCGATATCGCCGGCGAATCCATAATCATGGGTAGTAACTTTTCTTTTGCTTGCTTTGATCGAATTCAAATCAGCACCGGTCAATCCCAAAGCATTAGACTTGAATGCCTGTAATTGGCTAACGATTTTTTTGTTGAGTAGCCCTGCGTAGACCATAGTGACTACATCAAGTGTTGCATTAGTGGTAACTCTTCGCCCTTCTATCATTTTGATAGGTACATTAAGTTGACGAGACAAAACACTAGCTTTTGAACCGCCACCGTGGACGAGTATTTTGGGCCCTTTGATTTTGGCAAAAGACTTAAGGACGGATTTAAGTTCATCTGGGTTGTCAATCACCTTTCCACCTATTTTTTGGATAGTTAAATTCATGGGTTATTTATTTGAAAGTAATTGAGCAAGTACAGCTTGTGCTGCGTACACTCGATTTTCTGATTGTTGTATAACTAAGGATTGCTTGCTGTCGATCACTGCATCGGAGACAATAACATTTCTTCGGACGGGTAAGCAATGCATAAAGTAGGCTTCATTGGTCAGGGCCATTTTTTCTGAAGAGACCATCCAGTTAGTGTCGTTCGATTTGATGGTTCCGTAGTCTTGGAAGCTTGACCAGTTTTTTGCGTAGATGAAATCTGCATTTTCAAAGGCTTCTGCTTGGTTGTAGGTCACTTGAGCATTACCAACAAAATCCGGATGTAAGTCATATCCTTTTGGATGTGTGATGACTAGTTCGGTATCACTCAGGTTCATCCATTCTGCAAAAGAATTTGGGACAGCTTGAGGTAATGCTTTTGGATGCGGTGCCCAGGTTAATACAACCTTGGGACGGTGGTTTTTTTTGTGTTCTTCGATAGTGATTAGATCTGCTAGCGATTGTAAGGGATGTCTAATCGCAGATTCTAAACTGATGACTGGTACACTAGCGAAGGATTTGAATTTGTTAATGACGTAGTCGCTGTAATCTTTTTCCTGATCTGTTAAGGAAGGGAAAGATCGAATGCCGATGAAGTCTGCGTATTGGCTGATTACCTGAGCAGCTTCTCTGATGTGCTCCGCTTTGTCACTATTCATTATGATGTTATCCTCAAACTCTAGTTTCCATCCTTCGTTTGCATTGATGTCAATAACGGACATGCCCAGGTTGATAGCTGCTTTTTGAGTGCTTAATCTTGTACGTAGACTTGGGTTTAAAAAAAGTAGCACAAGGGTTTTGTTTGCACCAAGCTGCTTATCCTGAAAGGGATTGGTTTTGTATGCAATGGCTTGCTCAACGAGTGTCTTGATTACTGAAGGCTCGGGGGCTTTAGTGAAATCGTTTAATTGAGTCATTGTAGGATGGAGCATGTCTGTCATGATGAAGGAATAAGTGAATGAGTAATTTTAGTTAGTGG
>JAHDHW010000193.1 GCA_020631105.1 Saprospiraceae bacterium
TACTCTGCGTTGTATGCTATGTGATCCTGGCGAGAAAGACTTTGCCTTTTAAGCATCCTTCAGCTTCCGATCCATACTATTCGTTATCTTCTGAACGATCCTAAATTCACTCAGAAAACTTCTCGCGATCACTCGTAAGACGGTATACACTGGAATAGCCAGGACCATTCCGACGATCCCATTCAGCGAGGCACCCATGAGAATAATAATAAAAATCTCCAAGGGATGGGCAAGTACACTATTCGAAAATATATACGGTTGTAAGATGAAGTTATCCAGCATTTGCATCGCTCCAAATACTGCGAACACTTTAACCAATAAAGGCAGCATCTCGGTGTAAAAGTCTAAGTCTATATTGGAAGAGATGGTAATGAACGCGCCGAAGGTCGCACCAATCAAGGGGCCTACATAAGGAATAACATTAATCAGGGCAGCAAAGAAACCAATCAAGAGTGCATTCTGTACGCCCAGCAATCCTAATAATACCGAGACAAAAATCGTGATTACTGTCACTTGTAATAAAATCCCTGCGAAGTAACGCCTCAGTAATTTTGTGATATTATCCAGCGCGCCCCGCAGTTCAATCTCATATTTGTCAGGCGCTACGGCAACCAAGAAGTTGATAAATAAGCCCTGATCTTTTAAGAAGAAGTAAAGGATAAAAACAATGGAAAATAAGGCGAAAATAAAGTTACTGGCAAAGCCAATTAAGGAGCCAAAGAAGTCCCCGATTTTTTGTGGTTCGAACCAGTTCTTCAGCGCTACGGCTAATTGTTGTGAGGGCGATTGTCCGCGTTCTACCAAGCCAATTTCAACCAGCTGATTATTCAATTGTTCCAGTGGTTCTTCTAACGCTAATCCTATCTGATTATAATCTACATTGGCCAGATTTCTTGCTTGCTGAACGATCAAAGGAACAAACATCCAGATGAGTGCAGTAAACACAACAAAGTAAAGAATTATAGTAATCACCGCACTTAGAGAAGCGCCTGCTTTAAACCGACCAATCCGAATTTTTCGCTGAAAAAACCGCATTAAGGGTTGCCCTACCATTGATAATATCCACGCTACCAAAACATAGGCAACAATATCACTAAAGTAATAAACGATCCCCGCGACAATTAAGACAGAAATAGCAATGGCAAGATAACGACTGAAGTTTTTCATAGTAAAAATTTATAGCGGAGAGATTATGTTGATACTTTTAGTATGTCTTCAAGAAACAGCGGGTTAACAACCCTGTCAAAACCTTATTATTTAATTTAGCATAGGACCTAATATGCCCCAAACATTTTCGGCCACAATTAAGTGCCCCTTAGGATTAGGATGAATCCCATCCGCCAAGTTTAAAGTAGGTATTCCTCCTACCCCATCCAAGAGAAAAGGAATAAGCTTCGCATCATTTTCTTTAGCTAATTTCGGGAAAATTGCCCGGAACTTACTAGTGAAATCACCTCCCATATTTGGTGGCGCCTCCATTCCTGCAATTATAATCTGAACATCCGGATATTTTGCCTTGGTCTTATCAATGATTGATTGAAGATTAGTATACGATGCTTCTGGCTTAATCCCCCGCAATCCATCATTTCCGCCAAGCTCTAATATCAAAACATCAACCGTCTGGCGCAAAATCCAGTCAATTCTTGCCTCTCCCCCTGCAGTCGTCTCTCCACTCAACCCTGCATTGATTACTTTATAAGGCAACCCCAATGAATCTACTCTTGAGGCTATTAAGCCCGCAAAAGCTTCTTCCGGAGCAACTCCGTATCCAGCAGCAAGGCTGTTTCCGAAAAATACGATAGTTTTCTTTGTCTCTTCTTGTTTGGATTCTTCCACAGGTGCCGGACTTGGATCACTTTTTTTATTCGCTGATGGCTGATCGCTCGCCGATTCACCACAGCTCATTAGTAATAAAATGATAAAAGCACTAAAAGTTAATGTCAGGTATTTCATGCCTACAAAAATAAAAGAATGCGAAAGAAAACAGCAATGATTCCCATACTGATCCATAAAGAGGAACAACTTAATACACTCAAAGCAAATATTCCATGTTTCTCTCAGGAATGCCTCTTTCAAATCATCCGTCGGAATATGACCTCTCACTACCTCAAAAAGCAAAATAATCCCCGTATCTTTGTTCCTAGAAAACAAGGGTACTATGGAGATTTCGGTTATTATACCGGTATACAATGAAGAAGATAATATCCACATGCTGCACAAAAGACTTAGCGAAGTCATGCAGCAACTGGAGGTAAGTTATGAACTAGTTTTCGTTAACGACGGAAGCCAAGACAACTCCATTGCCCTCATCAAAGCGCTTAGTAAGCAGCATCCTGAAGTTCGATACATTGATTTTAGTCGTAATTTTGGTCATCAAATAGCCGTAACAGCCGGTTTGGATAAGACCAGCGGTAATGCTGTGGTTATTATAGATGCTGATCTGCAAGACCCTCCGGAGCTCATTATCGAAATGTATCAGAAAATGCAGGAAGGCTATCAAGTCGTTTATGCTAAACGTAAAAAACGTTCTGGCGAAAGCTGGTTTAAGCTCTGGACCGCAAAGGTTTTCTATCGATTGCTCTCAAGAATCACTTCTATCTCTATCCCGGTAGACACCGGTGACTTTAGAATTATGGATCAAAAGATTGTGGAGATCTTAAGAGAAATGCCGGAAAAGAATAAATACCTGCGTGGTCAAATCAGCTGGATAGGCTTTAATCAAACCTATATTGAATACGATCGCCAACAACGTAATAGCGGGGAAACGGGATACACAGTGAGCAAAATGCTACGATTTGCCTTAGATGGTATTACCGGATTCTCTGACTTCCCCCTTAAAGTGGTGACTTACTTTGGTTTCATCGTTTCATTGTTTGCTTCTTTTGTCATGCTTTATGCGCTTTATGCCCGCTTTATTTCACAGGATTACCAACCAGGCTGGGCTTCTCTGATGGTCGTTATTTTATTTATCGGAGGTGTACAAATGATAGCAATCGGTATTATTGGAGAATACCTGAGTCGAATGAATACGAATATTCGAAATAGGCCATTATACATTGTTAGAGACACGAATTTAGACCACGAAGACTAAAAATCTGGCAAAAAAGTCAAGGTTTTAGGGCTTTACAGATCCGCCTTTATTTGCTGATAGCATCAATTTTTGTTTTAATTTTCGTAACTATAATCTAAAACAACGTTTAACGTACTAGACCGTAGCAAACAAGAGCGTCTAAATTATAGTGTAAAAACTTCCGTTTGAATGAATAGTCATAAGAAAATTATTATCGCAGAGGATAATATTGCTGATGTAGAACTCACGAAACTGGCTTTTGAAGAGCTTGAATTGGACATAGAAGTCGTACACGTATTCGATGGGCAGCAATTAATGGAGCTGCTTAAAACCTTTCCACTAAACGAAGTCTCACTCATCCTTCTTGATCTAAACATGCCTAAAATGGGCGGATTAGATGTACTTAAACAGATGTATAATGATCCGGAATTGCGAAAATTACCGGTAATTGTATTTACTTCTTCTGTACACGAATCAGATGTACATGCCTGCTATGAATACGGCGCGAATGCCTACGTCAATAAGCCTATCGACATTAATACCTTTCATACTTCCATCGCAGCAATTGCTAGTTTTTGGACAGAGATAAACGTACTTCCTGCTTTTAATAGTGAGGTTGTTTAGTCTTCAACTGTTCCTTTTTGGTCATCTTCCGTTATTCTAGCGATCACTTTTCTTTTCACTTTTAATTTATCTAAGATGAATAGTAGACTGTTGTTTATCGCTATTTTAATGTTTAGTGCTTCCTCTTCTGTTATTGCTCAACTTCAAAAATTGATGGATAATCCTGACATCATTTGGATTGCAGAATTTTCAACGGATTATAGCTTTAGTCCTAATGCCCCATATAATACAGAGTTCGTAAAAACGACTAAGTTTTTTAGCAGACCGGCTACTGAGGATGGTTTTGGAGTCAATAATTTTATTCCGCAGACTATATTATCTGATGGATTAAACGGAAAAAGCGCTTGTTATTCCGACCCAGGTCTTACTCAGGCCTTATCGGAGGAGGATTTGGGGCGCATGATTGCCAGTATAGATACTGTTATCACATTTAATCCTGAGACATTTGAAGAGACGGTTCAAATTATCACAAATGAGATGGACCCTTCTATCGTAAAAAAGGTGCGAGTTAATCAGGTGATTTATTTTAATAATAAAACCCAAGCATTCAATACGTTTATTTTAGCCGTAGCTCCTATGATAGAAAATCCTGTAGCAGGTGGATACGAAACACTTTTTTGGGTGCAAATGGAGACTACGTTTCCACAGAAGTTTGATATTCATTCGCCGGAAATAACCTGGGGTGCTTTAGCTTATTCTTATGAGCAGCCGCTCGCTTTAAACTTTATGGAAGAACGCAAAAACCTTGGCTTTAATTTACCTTCTGTTCTTTATAAACAAGCTGCTAAATTAGAGAAACCAATTGAATCACCAATGGGCTTTGGTAATGGAAAATATTATAATCGCCAAGATATTGAGCATACTTATGCTGGTGTTGATACGGTTGTCACTTTTGATCCAAATACTTTTGAGGAAGAGATCATGATTATCAAAAACGAAATCAATCCTGATAAAATCAATCAATTCCGTTTAGTCCAGGAATGGTATTATGATGCTGATAAGCATCAACTATTTAACAGGTTAAAAGCGATCTGTCCATTAGTACCTATCACTGATACAGACAACAACTTCAAATACAATAGAACTCTTTATTATATTCGATATAACACAGATGGGCTTAAAAAATCTTGATAAGCATGATTTAGCTTTTGGTTCCTTTTTGTAAGAAGTTAATATTACGCTTTAGGCCCTTATATTTGGTGCGCTTGACTGCTGATTTTCTAAACAGCTCCCGGAAGACCTCTTCCGTAATTTCTTCCCAATCCGATTTCTTTAGTTCAAGAAGATCAGGGTGAGGTTGAAAGGCAGGTTCCTGATGCGGTTTGGAGAATCGATTCCAGGGGCAAACTTCCTGGCAAATATCACAACCAAACATCCAGTTTTCGAATTTCCCCTGATAGCTTTCCGGAATCGCTTCCTTTAGTTCGATGGTAAAATAAGAGATACATTTTGAGCCATCCATGATGTAGCCCGTGGGTGAAATTGCATCCGTAGGACAGGCATCAATACAGCGCGTACAGGTCCCACAATGATCAGAGATCGGAGTATCAGCGAGTAAAGGTAAATCTATGATAAGTTCTGCCAGGAAAAAATATGAGCCTTGCTTAGGGTTTATTAGCATTGTATTCTTTCCAACCCAACCTACACCACTCCTTCGCGCCCAGTCTCGTTCTAACACTGGTGCGGAGTCTACAAAGCAACGACCATTGACTGCCCCGATTTCTTCTTGGATAAAATGCAATAAGGATTTCAGTTTATCTTTTACCACAAAATGATAATCCTTACCATAGGCGTATTTTGAGATTTTAGGCGCCTCGGGATCAGTCTGCTGCTCTGCGGTAAAATAATTATACGTTAGGCTAATTACGGACTGCGCTCCGGGCACTAATTTGGTAGGGTCCACCCGTTTATCAAAATGATTTTCGAGGTAGGACATTTCTCCTTGATACCCTTGGTTAAGCCAATCTTCCAGACGTTTGGCTTCCTCGTCCATAAATCCTGCCTCCGCAATACCTACATGGTCAAAGCCCAGACGTTTGGCTTCCTCTCGGATCAATTGACTATGTTGTGATTTGGACATGATTTATTTACATCAAGGTAGAATCTGTAATTTTGCAAACTTCAGCATAATCCGACGTTGTGGATTATCCACTTCATTGAAAAAGATTGTTGCTACTCTGTTATTATTATTCCCTTCAATATTCAGGACTTTCCCTTTACCAAACTTCAAATGCAGTACTTTCATTCCAACCTGAATCTCATGCGAAGGATTGGGCTTAAAAGTAGCGGGATCTGCTTTCAAAGTAGTGTTTGCAGCAGTGCGTGGTTTTTTAAAATTACCAATCACTTTTGCCCCAACAGAGGCAGTTTCTGCTCCGCGTCTGTTAAGCGAAAAAGAAGAATCCATATGTGTCACGCTGATCTCTTCCAAAAATCGACTAGGGTCATTATACCGCATTTTACCAAAGTGGTATCGGCTATTTGCAAAAGTCAAGGTCAAAAGCAATTCGGCCCGTGTAATGGCAACATAGAATAGTCGTCGTTCTTCATCAATCCCATCCGGCGTCTCCATTGACATAAAAGAAGGGAATAATTTTTCTTCCAGTCCTACAACAAAGACGGATTTATATTCCAGCCCCTTTGCAGAGTGTACAGACATCAGGGTCACATAATCTCCACTCGTTTTACTTTCATCATCGAGGTCCGTTAACAAAGCAATATTCTGGAGGTAAGCAGCAAGTGATCTATCCGTGCTTACCTGTCCATCAATGACTTCATCATTTTCAACAAAATCTTTGATACCATCCAGTAAGGAGTTAACATTCTCCAGGCGATTCATTCCTTCGATCGTTGTATCTGCTTTGAGTAGATCGATCAAACCTGATTGTCTTGCGATATAGCTAGCTACTTCATATGCATTCGCTGTAGTTGCACGATTCGTAAAGACCTTAATCATCGTTACAAAATCACTGATCGATTTTTTCGCTCTGGCACTTACATTTACTCCCGCCAGGCTATTCCACATAGACTGATCTGTCTGAGTTGCTAATTGACTAATCTTATCAATAGTAGTATTACCTATACCACGTCGGGGATAATTGATCACTCTTCTTAAAGCTTCCTCATCGTTTTGATTTATAGCAAGACGGAGGTAAGCGATTAAGTCTTTAATTTCTTTTCTTTGATAAAAAGATAGCCCACCAAAAACCCGGTATGCGATATTATAGCGTCGTAAATATTCTTCAAATACTCTTGATTGGGCATTCGTCCGGTAAAGAATCGCAATCTCTGAGTTTTTAATATGATTACGATTTTTCTGTTCAATAATCAGATCTGCAACTCGTTTGCCTTCTTCTCCTTCGGTAACTGCTTTGATTACTTTTACCTTTTGTCCGATGCCTTTGTCTGACCAGATTTTCTTCTGAATCTGTCGACGATTATAGCTAATCACCTCATTAGCTGCCTGAACAATATGTTCGGTAGAGCGGTAATTTTGTTCAAGTTTAAACGTCTTAAGGCTTGGAAAGTCTTTTTCAAAGTTTAATATGTTGTCTATGGTTGCACCGCGAAAAGCGTAGATACTTTGAGCATCATCTCCAACTGCACATATATTTTCTGAGCTACCAGGAAACTTCACGAGTTTTTTGATAATTCCATATTGCAAATAATTCGTATCCTGAAACTCATCTACCAGAACGTATTTAAACTTCTTTCGGTACTTCTCTAATACATTATCCGGATTCTTATACCACAGGGCATAAAGCTGGTATAGCAAATCATCGAAGTCCATTGCACCGGAGCGTTTGCATCGGGCCATATACTTTGCGTAAATTTCATGTGTATATGGTCGCTTCGCCATTCGATCCTGTTGCATCAGGTCTTCGTTTTGTACGTATGCCTTTGGAGGGATGATATTACTTTTGGCAGAAGATATTCGGGAGCGGATCGCATTTATATTATAAACTGTTTTGTCCAGGTTCATTTCTTTTATGATCGCTCCGATCAAACTTTTTGAATCATCTGAATCATAAATAGTAAAGCTGGAAGGGTAACCAATCTTATCTGCTTCTACTCTTAAAATCTTAGCAAAAGTGGAGTGAAATGTACCTGCCCAGACTTGATTGGCTTTGTCTCCGACGACCTTAGCAATACGGTCTTTCATCTCTCGGGCAGCTTTATTGGTAAAGGTCAATGCAAGAATCTCCCAAGGGGCAACACCTTCTTCGATCAAGTGAGCGATACGGTATGTCAAAACTCTGGTTTTCCCTGATCCGGGCCCCGCCACTACCAATACCGGGCCATCCGTTTGTGTTACGGCTTGCCGCTGTACATCATTGAGTTCTGCTAAATACGATTTCATTAAAAGTATGTTTATTGGATATATTCATCCATTCGCTTCCATTTTTGTTATTATCCAAAATAGAGGCGATCTATTATTCAAGTTATACTTCTGCTTCTAGAGCCTCCCAATACTCTACGGCTCGGCGCGTATGCGGAATACAGATAGAGCCTCCTACTAAATTTGCAACTGCGAAGACTTCAAATATTTCTTCTTTTGTCACTCCTAACTCATAACAAGCACCGAGGTGATATGCGATGCAATCATCACAGCGTAATACCATAGATGCTACCAGTCCCAGTAACTCTTTGGTTTTTTTGTTAAGCGCTCCATCCTGGTAGGTATTCGTATCCAGGTTAAAAAACCGCTTTAATACTTTATTATCCTGAGAAAGGATCTTCTCATTCATCTTAGCTCTATAGTCATTAAACTCTTTAACTTTTGACATAACATATTTTCTTTTGTTCAAGAATAAAGATCATATTAAACACTACCTCTGTTTCTTAACCTCCATACCGATACAATTAAGCGAATAGCCAAAACAACGGTTACAATCACGCCTCCTACACCGAAAAACAGTATAACTGATCGGATATATTTGAACATTGATTCCTGCTGATGATCTGGTAATTCACGGACTAGAGCGAGAGGCCCTTGTTCGTCAACGAATGTCTGGAAAAAATTTATACCTTCTACGAGGTACCAAACTACAGGTAGGCACAAAAAAGTTATTACAACTTTTAGCACCTGTCTTTTTGCTAAAAATGTGTGTTTAAGTAAAAAGACATACCGCGTAAATGTAACAAATATAATGATAAAAGCTAATGTTGTAAGCAAAAAAGGATAATTACTTAACTTGCTTTGGATCGGATAGAGCAGCCCTGCTGCTAATATTATTGTAAAAAGCCACCACACTAGCTCTAGTTTGAGGTATAATCCTTTTTGTGCCGTCATGTCTAAAATTTGGATGGCAAAGATAGTAAAATGCTAGGGAAAGTTAGGTCTCGTATATTGGCCATGGTGATTATTCTTGTGTGCTAAACTCTGGCTATAATAATTATTATTCCTGTGCAAAATATATCTCAGACCTGTCTTTCGTCAGGAGGGTTCTTCTTTCTTCTATAAACGACAAAGAGCCCGTATCATA
>JAHDHW010000194.1:0-6843 GCA_020631105.1 Saprospiraceae bacterium
AGATAGAGGAGGTTTTTGCGGTATTGCCGGGGGATTTTCATTAGTGATGAGTTATTGATCATAATGTATGAGTTATTAGGTATGGGTTTTACATTTTGCCCATTAATCCTAATAAGTAGACACATTTGATAAACTCTCGATTTGTACCTTCAACCTCCGTTTGTCCTGCAGTAGTATAAAACAACTCTCTTAATTCGCGAAGACAGCCTTCTATATATCTGATAGTAAGGAACAAAACCTTTAGATGTTCATATTTTTCTATGTCCGTTGATTGTAATCGGGCAAGGCGTTTACTATTCAAAGATTTTTCGTTTATAAAGTGATCGTAGAGATCAAAGAATTCTTTTGGAGAATATCCCTGGAAATCTTTGAGTCTACGTAAGGCTACTTTAGCAGCTTCTTCCGGGCCGAAATTGAATTCATTATTACTTGGATAATTATTAAAGAAATCCCGAATATGTGTTTGTAGATTTTCCCGTTTTACCTTTTCATCGGCCTTGGGTAGTAGGATGAATTCCAGAAATTGCTGAGCAAAGTATACTGCTTTTTGTGCTGGCTGTTCGGGAGCATCTTTATAGAAAAAGTATTCTCGGACCAGATCCTGAATGGTCAGAAAGCTGTTTTTCTTAGGGCGATGCAAACGCTGATAGTAGGAACGATCAACTGCCTCCGGTGCATAAGTATATTCTACCACTTCAATTCTTGACCAGAAATCTGCAGTAAAAGGCTCATCATCCTGTCGATACATGGAACCGAGGTTGGCTGCAGCACAAAGCAAAATATTATGACCAATGTCATACTGCGTACCATCGGGAGCAGTAAACTTTGTACTCCCTGCGAAGAATGGATTTAAGGATTTTCGCAAGGCCTCCGGCCATTCTTTAATTTCTTCAATATTGATCAGGCTATGTGGCGTTGTGATCGCTTTGGTAAAACCGGCAGGAGTAGAATAGGGGCCATGTTCTCCAAACTTAATAGCAGTAACTAAGCTATTTTTTGTTTGCCATTTATCGGCGGCGTGTTCGAAGTATTCTCTATTCATCAGTGCTGAAGCAAACTTTAGAAATGCACTTTTTCCAGTACTTGGCGGACCGGATAGCAGTATGATTCCGGAGCCTGTTACCAGTTGGAGTTTTGCCTTGATAATAAATTCCTGTAGTTTCTCCTGGAAGTAAGGAGTATCATCAATGAACTCCGGGCTGATCTTAGGAACATAACGTGGCCTTGTTCGCTCCAGATGTTCCCGTTTCTTTTGCTCTAAAGCACAGCGTAAAGCTTTGCTGCTGGTTTTGTCTGAAGGTGCTAAGGTCGCTAAGGTCTTTTTAGGAAACTGCGGATAATTACTAGCCTTCATCTCTCCCTGATGAATGCTCCAGAGGGCGTCCAGCATCTCAAAAGTGTACTCTTCTTTTCGGTACATTTCGAAGTGGCCAAAGAAATCTTCATAATCCGCTTCTGTAATTTCAAAAGCTTTACCGGATTGCAGATTTTCAGTAGTTGTAGGACGGTAGACTTCCCGATCGGTATCTCTGATAAAAGTAACGAGGTAGCTATCTGCCTTTCCCTTTTTTTCGATCAACTCTAGCGCCCATTTCGGAAAGCGCCTTATCGATGATTCGAGGTCAATAAACAAATCCGGATCGTTTTGGACAAATGCATATTTACCTTCGAAAGCAACCATCTTTTCAAGGTCGGCTCTGTTGCGTTCCAGGATTCGACGTTCTAGTCGACGACGAAGATCATTAGCCAAACGTAAATCTTTAAACTCTCGCTCCAGTTTGACCATATCACTTAGAATCTGCTGGTAAGTAGCATTCACGGATAATTCAAGGTCAGAGAAATTGCTTGAATGATTTTTAACAAAAAAGTCAATGCTTTCCTGAATCATATTCGCCAGCTGTAACTTTGCAGCACTACGTTCAGCCTCTTTTCGTTCTAATTCGTTTTGGAGTTCAGCTTTTCTCTTTTGTACGGATTTATACAAACGAGATTGAATCGCAGCGGGAGAAAGTTTTTGTTCTTTAGCAATGTTTTGCAGGACGTAGGATTGTTTGAGCAATGTCATCAATTCCAGTGAAGCAGGATGAGTGCTTAAGAGAATTTCCAGACGTCGTGGATCATGGGTATCCTGAATAGCAGCTTCAATTTGCTCAATCTCTCCGCTGATAAAACGCTGGAGCGTAGTTCCATCATTAGCAATTTGATCAGAAAAAGTAGTATTGAGTTCCTGTTGAATGGCTCTGAATGCTGTCTGGATTTTTGCCGTATTCTCCGGTTGCATCACTCTAAGTTCTTCTTCAAATTTTCGAACTTCATTGAGCATCTCCCGATAGCTATCTGGATTTGTGAGTTGAGATATTTTATCTCTGTGGTCCTTCGTTACCTGAAGAATATGATCCGCACGAGTGAGTTCAATCAGGTTACGAACCTTTTGTTCTGCTGGCCTGGCAATACTATTAATCGTAGTTTGCAATCGTTGTCCCACTAAAAAGATGCCTTCCTTTTCGGCATAAGTCGCCAATTCTTCTGCTATGTTTTGGCGGGCAATTGCAATCTTATTTTGAATATCAATTAATTTGTCATAATCATCACCCGCCTTGACCAACATATGTTCTATATTGGTTTCAAAATCATAACGAGCAACTTCAATAGCAGTAGGCAGTTTTTTCTTTTCCTTAGGTTTTTCTTCCGTGACAATTTTAGCAAACTGCGTTTTAGTAAAAAGACTTTCACCTTTGAATAAATGACTTAAGTTTTTGATGACGCTGGCAAAGTTTTGCGCATCACTTGGTAGCTCCAGATCAAGAACATTCGTTTTGATTTTGATCAGCTTATTCTCTTCTTGTGCTCTAAGTACTAGATGACCATTCTGATCGATTTCAAAGCCTGTGGCATAGCTGCCTAGTTCTGAAATGACAATTGGATGATCCCCGGTTATATCTAGCACTTTGATATTCCCGTCTTCAGTTTGAATGAAAAGTACACATAGGTTTTCGTCTGCTCTTACCCATGATGTTTTTTCGGGAAGCAAAATCTTCTTGGGCCACTTCTTGGGTACTACTGAACGATGAGTATTGACTACCGTGACCTCCATTGTATTCGTTAGTGCAATAATGATATTAGCATCCGATGCTAATATCTGATAACAATCATTAATCAGGCTGAGCCTTAGGCGATTGTCAGTGTTATCTACCAGCGAATCAATTTGAATTTGATCAGGACTATGGTAGAGTTTATATCTTTCTGTAGTGAAGGACTCCTCGAAGCCATCTGCTTCAAAGAAGTTTTTGATATCCTCCGTGCGAAAGACAATGGCTTGTTCAAACTTATTAGTGTCTTTAGTACGCGTGATGATCCATTTGTTAGGGGAAAGGAGTTTGCTGTTTACATCTTGCGTCTCAATCATAACAGCCATTCCACTTCGCTTATTCAAAGGTGTGATGACAATATTATCATCTGGTGTGATATGCACATAGCCATTGTTGACACGTTGTTGGAAGAGGATGAAATCTTTAAGAAAAGCACGAAGGTTTTTAAATTTTCTGAGGATGAAAGCTTTTAAATTATCAGTGGCTTCATTTTTTTTAGCATAGGCATTTACAATTCTATCACTAGTATGCAAACCTATTCTTCCGGTTAATCCAGTGGCTAAGTTCTGGTCTCCTCGTTTGTAAATATCTTCTATTATGGTACTAAACTGAATAGATTCGTTTAGCTCTTTAGAGTTGAGGTCTCTCAGATTGTTAATGACGGCATCAGCTCCTGATTCATCTTCCAGTTGATAATTTTCGGGCAAATAATGGTCAATATCGATTAATTGGCCCATTGCATCGTAGAAACTTAGATTAGGACTGTTCTGATATTTTATAACAAAGATGTCTTCCTGCGCAGTTTCTCCTGAAAGTATGTGGATACTGTCAATCGCAAGATCTTGTACTTCAGTATGGCTGTCTTGTTCGAAAAAGGAAAGTAGTTGCTCAGAGGCAAATTGATCTTGTAGGCTTTTCATGCATTGGGTAGTTTGATAACAAACATAATAATATTTATGTAATGATTCATGATAAGTAGTTAGGCGGAATCCTGCCTGCCGGCAGGCAAGGTATCAATAAGCTATTTTTCTTGGGGTTTCCCAAAATATTCAACGTAATATCTCCTGATAAGTATCGGGATCAATTACTTATGAAATTTCGGAAAACCAAAATAGCGTATTAATAATTTTAATCCGCTTCTTAAAAATTATTAAATGCGAATAAGATTAGGAAATCGATGCAAAATCGATTAATATTATTCCTTAGAAAAAAGACTAACTTTTGATTAATCCCCTTCAGCAACTCGGTTTTAGCACCCAAACTATTCGGTTTTGGCGGAATCTTCAGCGCCGATTATATCAGCATAATTTTGTTGCGATTGATTTTGTGCCGGAAGGCACAGAGCCTACTCATTGGCAGATGCTGCTTGGTCCTGGTAAAATGAATATTATCAAAGCGATTAATTGGGGGCAGGGTAAAGCTGCAGGGCTGAAAATGAATAAGCATTTGTTACGGCTAGTAGCAGAATATGAGTACGTGCCTAACAAAAGTTTTTGGAAAAGTATGGAATCCGGATTGAGTATGAGCGGTTGTCTGGTACCCGATAAAGAGCTCAGTCGATTGGAGGAAAGTCAGTTGGAAGAACACTTGTTGTTTATTCGTTTGAAGCATCAATATTTTCCGCATATCCAACTCTTGAAAGGACTTAAGAATAGCATGTTGGAGAAAAAGCATTTGAAAGTACCTGTCGGGATTAAAGCAATGTGGTTGCATTTTCGGAGCAGCGTTGATTTTATGAAAACCATAAGGGAAAAGGAGTTACTTGCTTTGGCTCGAATGGCAGACGTACTTAAAGAGCAGAATGGGCTTACAGATTTTGATACCTTTTTGCCTTCTCATCAACTACAATTGATATTATACCGTCACTTGTATAGTTTTCATTTACAGATAAAGGATGACTCATTACTTCAAAAAATGTTATCCAAAAGTATACCTTCTGTCGGGGGGTATTTTGAAAGGTATAAAGAATGGTTAGAAGACTTTTATAATAAAGGTTTTGGGCAAGAAGCAGCACATTTACCAAAGAATACAGAAAACGAACTTAAGTCCAGGTTTTATGAAGTAGGACAGGAGGATGAAAAGTTTGTACAGATACAGGAAATAATCGACGATGCTTCCGAAGAACACTTCGCCAAATTTTTATCCCCCAATTTCAGCGAAAAGTATGATCCGCGAATACAGAAAAAAAATCTTAAGCAACGTTTAGAACAGAGTCTGGGCGATCGATCAATTATGGATCGTATTCAAGCTGTTTCGGAACAGCTCCGGACACGCAAACAACCGAAATTTGGGCCGGAAGCCATTGCATTTTATCATCCATCAACCTTGAAATGGTATCAATTAAATGTTGATGAACAAAGTGCTTTGTTGGACGATATCAATAAGTTTAAGCCCAAGCAGCTAAAAGTTTTTAAGCGAAGATGTATTATTCGCTGGTCGTACCAGCTCCAAAACCGGCTAAACGCCGTATACGCTCCGTTCCTGGTCTGGGAAAATGAAGACGGATTATTATATCCTCAATGGAATTTTTTCGACAGCCCCAGGTCCGGTGATTTGCAATATGAGTTTTACGAACGGAGGATTAAAGAAAAAGAAGAAACAGAACGATTAGAACACCTTCTAAAAGAACTACAGTCCAAGCAAACGATGCTTAAGATTCGGCAGCTGAAGGAAGACGCTTCGGCGTTTACTTTAGAAGAAAATATTGAACGCTGGAAGCATGCAATTGAATCGCAGGAGCTTACGGTGCGCAATCAGATGAACTACCGGATGCGTAGAATGCGGGAGTTTAGTATTCTGGAGGGAGAGGAGCAAGTCACTTACCGGCGAGAAATCTGGCTGGATGAAATGTTGGAAATAGAGGAAGAGGTCAAACCTTTTATCCTTTTCGTTAAAAAAGCTTTTCAAGCTGCTTTGCCGGTACGTCGCTCCGTAGAGTTTGATCCTTATCGCCATAGTCACGATGGAGTAGAGTTTGACCCAATGACCGTACAAGATCAGGACAAATGGATGCGTGCAAATGTGATGCGGACTTTAAGAAAAAAGATTGATCGTGGTGAAGTAATCCAGGTAAATGCTTTCGCGCTGGATAGCTCAGGGAGTATGGAGCATGAACGCATGCGGAATTTATTTAAGATTCTATATTTGTTAGTGCTCGGTCTGGAAGATCGTAAGAGTTATGATGCCTTTCATTTTTTCAGTACTTATTTTAATGAGACGGCTAATTTTACCAATCTTTATACGAATCGGAGATTGTTATTTAAGGTATTACGAAAGATTGCGACAATATCTGACTGGCAGGTAAAGTATGGCGGCGGTGGCGGTACGAATATCAGTGAGGCAATTGAGCAGTCTTATATTCGTATCCAGAATTATGTAAAGAAACTTAAGGACATAGATCCGGAGGCAAATATTGCTTGTTCCTTATTTGTAATTACGGATGGAGAACCTACGGTTGGGATTACGGATTTACCAGAGTTAGCAGCATTCATTGAAGAAAAACGGAAGGAGGGAGATGTTGCCATTAAAGGTATTTTTATTAAAGAAGAGGAAGCGGCTCCGGATTTTATGGAGCAAATCTTTGGGGCGCAGCATTATGTAGAAACAACAGATTTTAGCGAAGCGGTGAATAAATTTGTAACGATTATGACGCAGACTTATAAGGCGCAACGCAGGGCGTTTAAGTGGAAGAAGAAGCGGAAGGGGAATAGGGGGGCAGGGGAATAGTGTAATAGAGTAGCAGGGGAACAGTGTA
>JAHDHW010000194.1:6943-9178 GCA_020631105.1 Saprospiraceae bacterium
CAGTGTATTAGAGTGACAGGGTAACAGGGAATAGAGTGACAGTGAAGCAATGTAGCAGAATAGCAGTGTAACAGTGTAGCAGGGGAACAGTGTAGCAGGGGATTGGTTAAACATTTTAATTTGTAAATCATGAGTACTTCTTTTTCAGGTTTGAAAGTTGGACAAAAGTTAAATGGCTTGACTATACGATCCATTCAGGTCATTGGTGAAATGGTGTTGATTAAGGATGAGCAGGAAATCTTGCATGCGTTCAGTAAGCGGGGCATTGAAAAAGAGCCTAAGCCTTACATTATTGAAGAGGCAAAAGTAGAGGAGGTATTTATTCCGGCTAATCATGCTTTCGTTATTTTAAAAACGAGGAAAGGAACACATGTCCGTGACTTTTCGAATCAGCCTTTGGCGGAAGCGGAGTTTTGGGCGGACTATTATTTTGAGCCTTATACGAAAAGCTTTTACCGGAAAGATGAGCGCGGACGATGGTATGATATTGAAGGCTTTCGTTTGGGTGCACCTGTATTTCTAAAAGGAGATGTACTTTGTTCTTTGCCAGGAAAAGTCAGTAAGCATTCATTGGCTTTTCGGGGCGCTGAATTATTGATGAGCCCGTCGATGAACTTGATTCAGGTTGGCAAATTAGTTTATGATCAGCATTTGGAATTAGTGCATTACTTTGGAGAACGCATTACCGGGCTTGGGTCAAAACATATTTCATTCGGTGCCAAGGATGAATGGCAGGAAGTTTACCTCGGACTAAAGCGCCGAGCCTTTATTAATGAGCATAGTCATGAGCCTTATCTGATTAATAATCAAGAGATTACGAGACATGTGCAGACTGTGCAGGCGGGGAATCATCAATTCGAAGTTTTTCAGGCAGATAGGCAAAAGTTTGTAGTGGAAGCTCACGCTCAAGGGGTGTTTGATCTGGAAGGGAAAGCCCTTGCCTTAGATTTTTCAACCCTGATCCAAATTGGTAATAAAGATTTAGTACTGGCTAAGAATGGCCGGGATCGGTTCTTTTTGGATATAGATTCTAAAGAGCCTTTTAGCGTTCCGGAATTTGCACAGGAGGCGGTAATTGAAATTGAAACAGAGGTAGTACAAATCAATGGTAAAGAGCTCTATAATATGCGGACGGAGAAGCAGGCCTTTGTCTACGATTCGAGCCAAAAAACAATATTCACTTTGAATGAAGGGCGTATTCGGCCAGCATCTGTAAGTAAGCCTAAAGGCTTTGAAGCTTATTATGCTTTTGCTGATATCAATGGCGCTCAGCGTTTATTTTACAAAAAACGAAATGAACTTATTGAGCTAGAGGATGAATTATTTGTGAGCGAATTAAAGGGCCCTGCCGGGAGTAAGCTCCTGAATGCTCGTTCGAATAATAATGAAGATATTGTGCTGGATGTGAGGCATGGTTGGGACCAGGTACGACTGGCAAAAACCGGGGATCGCCGTATTGTTCAGACGGTAGGGGAGCCTATGAGAATTGGCCAACATGTGTTACAAAACACATTAGTAGAGACCTTGGGGGGCTCCGAGCCCCGAGTGATTGACGTGAATACGGAAGCACTGGAGATTTATACTTTACCTAAAAAGCTAAGGGCTTATGATGAACAGGATACGCCTTCTAGTTTTAGCGGAAATCCACTCGTGTCAATTGATTTGAAAAAGCCGTTTGAATTGGATGGCCATGAGTTTTTGCGCGGAGAATTTTTATCTTACTTCGGTCACGTCCATCCTGTCCTGCTACTCCGAAATAATGCGCATCCTCTTCACCTTGAAGGAGCAGGACACCGGAACGAAATCATCACCGGATTTAAAGATTCAACACTTAAGTCAAATTATTACCTCGGGTCTCATCGGATGATCGGTGCCACTACCTTGACGGAGGACCTTAAGCCAAACGAAATCCTTTTATCAATCACCGAATTGAAAAGTGGTATTCCATTTTATGATAGTTTTCTGCCTGCCTTTAAGCAAATCGTTACTCATCGACATATTGCTAAATGGGAATATTATCTTTTTCAACTTCATAGTCATAATGAAGAGTTAGAGTATGTGGCTATTGAAAAGAGGCCGCCGTATCGTATTTTGGTCGAAAAGAAAAAAGGCCGACCTCAACCTAAAATAGTGACAAGTAAAGAGAAGGCGCTGCGGACGCCGGAGGAGTTTTCACTTGTGCAGAAGTTATTTTTGAATGATCCTGGGTATTTGGTGGAAGTGGAGTAGTCATAA
>JAHDHW010000195.1:0-7689 GCA_020631105.1 Saprospiraceae bacterium
CACCAACCCACTCACTAACAAGACTGCATCCGCAACTTCACCCCAAACCGAGGCTTCAAAGTCACAGAAGGCAACAAAGCGATCTTATGGTCTTTAACGACTTCAAATTCATATCTCTGTAGCAACTTAATGATAATCAACTTCATTTCAAGCATGGCAAAATTACGACCGATACATTGTCTTGGACCAGCGCCAAAAGGCATATGTGCAAAGTTATGTCGCTCCTTCCGGGCTGCTTTAGTAAAGCGGGAAGGATCAAATACTTCAGGGTTTGGCCAAAGTCGCTCCGAGTGGTGTAAACCATAAACAAAAGGAATTACCCTTGAACCCTTAGGAATATCAAAACCATTAAAGTGATCATCTTCTTTTGCGATACGATCGTAGATCCACGAAGGAGGATAGAGGCGTAAGCACTCGTCAATGACCTGGTTGAGATAATCTAAGCGGAGCAATTGGTCAAAGGTCGGAGTATCCGTGAGTAAAGAAGCATCTGCCTCCGCTTTTATCTTGGAAATACATTCGGGGTGTTGCGCAAGTAAATAAAATATCCAGGATAAAATATTGGATGCCGTTTCATGACCAGCAACAATGAGGATAAGGCTTTCTTCTAAAAGTTGTTGATTGGACATGCCTTCTCCGGTGTCTTCGTAGACACAATCCATCAGCATACCGAGTAAGTTTTCTTCGCGACTACTCTTGCGTCGCTCATCAATTAGCTCAAGCAAGGCGGCATTATTCGCTTTGGAAATTTGCTCGTAATGTTTTGTTTTTCCATTGATATTATACCAGCGCATCAAGGAAGGAATACGAACAATCTGACTGAGGAAAGATTGTAAGGTCTGAAAACGATCATAAAACTGAAGCATTCTTTCCGTCGTCATAGCGCTACCGTAAATAGCTTTTGACATTACGTTGAAAGTCAGTTTCCGCATTTCATCGTCAATAATTATTGCTGGATTACCGGAAAGTTTTTTATCCATTTGATCATAGTATTGATCAATTTCTCCATCCATAAAACCGATGAGTTTTTCCAAACTCTTTGGCCGGAATCCGGGGGCAATCAATTTTCTTTGTTTGCTGTGTTCTTCGCCCGTAGCGAGTAATAGCCCACGGCCGATAAAACGTGCTAATGCACTGGTGGAGGCATCTGGCTTTTCGTAGTTCGCCACATTTTTGCGAAGAATATGCTGAATTAAATCCGGGTCAATCGTCAATATATTGACCTTGCTATATCTTAAGCTAAAGCAGTAAGTTTCACCGTATTCTTTGAGGTTCTCATTCATAAATGGAATCGGATTCTTCATGAATCGTTGTAACCTTAGAATAGATTTGTAACGGGGGGCACGTGGTGGTAAAGTGTAACTTTTAGTGTCCATAAGTTAAGTCGTCGTTGTGGTCTTTTTCTTTCGTTTGGATTCATGGGCCCAGGTCGCAAAACTCTTACAGGATTTCAAATAGTAAACGAATTCATCACTGTAATCATCAGGATCCAGGTACCAGTCAACATGCTTTAGCGTATAAGGTCGCGTGGTTCTTAAGGCAGGCGATGTTGCCAATATCTTAGAGTCTTTACGGTACATTGCGAAAGTTGTGTCAATTTTGGCAGAATAAACTTCATTATTAATCGCTTTTGCGATTGGAGGCCAGAAGTTAGACTCATATTTTATGACCGTTTGTTTTAGGGGGTAATGGTCCGGGAGATCTTTGATTTCGAGGCTGGTACCGATGTGGTTTTGATTAGGATATTTATCCATTAGACTGGATAAGTGCCTAACTAAATCTTTCGGTGTATCAGGATAGGGCAACAAATCAGAATCAGTAATGATAAATTTATCAAAGCCCGGAAGTTTTTTGCCGCCAATGTATTCTGCGCCTTTTCGCCAGGAATTAAAATTTAAATATACGACTTGAACAAGGGGATGATCAAGCTGTTCGTAATACTCCAAAAGTGGAGGATAAGTAGATAAATTATCAACGATAATTATAGAGACCTTATCTTCTAAGTTCAGCAGCCAATCTATCTGTTTTTTTAATAGATCAAGTCGGTTGAAGTTGTTGATCAACACCGGCGTAGAATCAGGCGGTAACTTCGAATAGTCCGGTGCAATATTATGAATACGGGTATGTATGTCCCATAGAAAGTATCTTTTATATTTGAAGTAACGGTTACTTAGACCTCGCCATTTATTCCTCCACCAGGATTGCTGACCTATACCGGAATAATTGATTACTTCTTCAGCCATTACTATGGGTTTTGTCGAGCTTGTAGTTTTTGACCCAAATTTAAACTGCTATAATATCGTTGCAGACCTTCCTCTAAAAGGATGGAGGGTTTAAATTTGGTCTGTTTATATAACTTTTGATTACCTCCAATCCGACGGTCAACTTTATACGCTATGCGATCCTCCGGAAAGTGTAATAATTCAATGATAGAATCACTTTGAGTTATTGACTTTATTTGTGTAGCCAGAGTTTTAATATTCGTTTCTATCCCACGAGAAATATTAAAAATACCAGACTTCGCTTGATTAGAAATTAACTCATCAATTGATCTTACAACATCATCAATATACGTAAAATCCCGTGTTTGGTTCCCATCGCCAAATACTGAAATCTCCTGGTTAGAAATTGCTTGTTTGAAAAATCGTGGAATAACCATCCTTTCATCTTGACGGGCACCGTATATGTTGAAAAACCGAAGTGCATTTGTTGCTATAGATGTTTCTTGAGTGAGCGCTCCTAGATATTTTTCATTTAACCTTTTTGCAATTGCATAAGCGTTGATCAAACACAATGGGTCTCCTTCCAGGCTTACTCCATTAGGTATTTTATCGTACACAGCGCTCGAAGAAGCATAAACAATTCGCTGTACTCCAAAGTGAGTTGCTGCCCGTGCTAGGTTATTCATCCCGAGAGTCTCCGTTTCGATAGTTTCCGTCTCTCTATGAATGACTTCATCTACCCCAACGACAGCAGCCAGATGTATAACAACTTCTGTATCGCGGACAGCCTCATGAACATCGCCATATTCTCGTACATCACCTTCAATAAATTGAATTTTTTGTAGAACGTCTACAGGTATTTTATTACCTGCGGAGCAATTGTCAAGGACACGCACCTGCCAACCTTTTTGAACAAAATGTTCGGTCAAATGACTTCCGATAAAACCAGCACCTCCTGTGATTAATAGTTTTTTAGTTTGCATAATTAATTGTTAGAACAAAGTATAAAATACATTGAAACGGCAAGGGGAAAAAACTATGTAGGTGATTGTGATCTAGTCGATTCTTGGATAGTTGTTGTGTGCAATTGCAGAATCAAAAAGGTAGTGTACAAATTTAACTAAATTAAGTATGGGATCAAAGCGCTAAATTACTGTAACACAATCTTTTTGAATGATTCTATTCGATTTTGAATTGCTAAAACAAAGATCTCTCAATTAATTGATGAAATCAATTACAATAAATTAAAGTTGTATAAATTATATTTACTTGATTGTGTGTTAAAAAGCTGTAATTCAGCTACTTATAATTGTGATGTGTAGAAAAAAAGGGAGGTGTTGCTGTTTTTGACTATAAATGTTGTGCAAACATATGTTAACTTCTCACTAGAAAGGAGACATTTATGGCGTTAAAAGAGTCAATCCTACACTATATAGATGAAAATTTGCCAGGATTGACGGATGATTTCGAAGTATAATGGTTTTGTTTCATATGAATGAATTACAAAATAATAGGGTGTCCATTAAAGGGACTTTTACAATCTTCTTCTTGTTATTCCTATTATTGAATACTGGCTGCAGTGTAAGTAGGGATCAAAAGCGAGGAAAGGTTTTTCCGAAGCAATTTCACCATCAGGTTAAATTTACAACGCTAAAACATATTATCATACTTCCTGCTCTGGTAGAAGGTAAGACTCGTAATTTTCTTTTTGATACAGGAGCTCAGTTAAGTGTCATTCAAAGGGATTCCTTGCAAGGGAAAAAGCAGAAGGTTTCCGGAGCTTCCAATCGCAGTATTACAATGGGGATAGAAAAAGTGTCTTCTATTGCTATTGGGCCAGTTGAATTTAGAAGTACTAAAGCTGTTAATGGGGACTTAATAGGATTAAAGGAAAAAGTACCAGACTTTGGTGGATTAATAGGACAACCCATAATTCAAAAAGCGAACTGGTTGATTGATTACCCGAACCAAATGATGACGGTCAGTAGTAACCGTTTTGACAAGGAAGGATTTCAGCACGTAAAGATTAAAAGAAAAGGTGGTAGCCCCTTTGTTGAGCTAAATATCCTTGATCAAACCTACAGCGCAATTATTGATATGGGCTCCTCAGCCAACTTAAGCATTCCTGAGGATCATCCTTTGGCAGAGATCATTCAGCAGAAATATAATTTTGAACTAAACAGTAGAGACGTTTATACACTCGGGGGCTCGCAAAAAATTGAGGAGCAAGTCGGGACAATCGAAGCGGTAGAGTTAGGTGAAATGCGCTTCGATAATGTTTATACTGACATACGAAATACAAGTAAACTACGCCTAGGAATGCGTTTCTTTAAGGATTGTCAAATCGTTATTGACCAAGCTTCCGGAGATTACTGGATAAAGAAAGAATAAAAATCGATTATCATGCAAACCATCAATTCCGCTTTGAGTATTTTCTTCCTACTCCTTTTGTCCTTGGCTTGCTCCAAAAGTGAAGCCGAATCACTTGTCGATCATTCGGGAATTATCGACAGTACTTCCATTGACATGGATACTCTTGATCGTCCTGTTGATACTATTTTTTCTTATCTGGCTTTAGGAGATTCTTATACAATTGGGCAAGGTGTAGCGGAAGAAGAACGCTGGCCTATGCAATTAAAAGATAGCTTACAACTTTCGGGGCTCGTGATCAATGATTTAAAAATTATTGCCAAGACAGGCTGGACGACCACTAAGTTAATAGATGCAATAGCAGATGAAAACCCT
The DNA here is from genome assembly GCA_020631105.1 of Saprospiraceae bacterium. GTDB lineage: Bacteria > Bacteroidota > Bacteroidia > Chitinophagales > Saprospiraceae > JAHDHW01. The sequence continues at coordinate 4,968 of JAHDHW010000195.1, forward strand.
ACTCCGTATGACTTAGTCTCTTTGTCGATCGGCGTAAATAATCAATATCAGAATAAGCCCTTCGATCTTTTTGAAACGGAATTAGAAGCATTATTGAATACAGCCTTAGATTTAACAAGGGATTCAAACAGAGTCTTTGTCGTTTCAATTCCGGATTATGGCGTCACTCCTTTTGGCACAAATAACAGTGAGGAGATAGGCGAGGAGCTGGATCAGTATAATGAGTATACTGCTCAAAGATGTTTAGCGCTAGGAATCCCTTATGTCAATATTACCCAAATATCCCGGGAACTTGGAAGTGGTGAGAACGCACTTGCTGCAGACAACCTTCACCCAAGCGGGTTTCAATATTCCAAATGGGTTGAAGAAATACTACCTACTGTAAAAGAACTCCTGATCAAATAAATTAGCAATGGACCAATGATGACTCAATTTAATTATCCTAATGGCCTTCTATTTAGTATTGCTGTAATCGTAGTACTCATAGCTTCCTCCTGTCAACAAGCACCCACGGTACCCGAAAAACCCAATTTTCTTTTTATCATCGTTGATGACCTTGGAGCACATGACCTTTCTTGTACAGGGAGCACTTTTTATGAAACCCCTAATATCGACCGAATTAGCCAGGCCGGATTAAACTTCAGTAATGCTTATGCAACCTGTGCAGTTTGTAGTCCTTCTCGTGCTAGTATCATGAGTGGTCGATTCCCAGCAAGGCATGGGATTACGGACTACATTGGTGCACGAACAGGAGAGGATTGGAAAGCTGTTCAACGCCATACCAAGTTGTTGCCACCAGATTACCAGCCTCATTTACCGCATCAGTATGTCACCTTACCAGAGGCCATGAAATTTGGAGGTTATACTACATTTTTCGCGGGGAAATGGCATCTGGGGTCAAAAGATCAATATTCACTCCCAACCCATCATGGATTTGATTTTAACCAGGGAGGATATCATCAAGGTGGACCGTATAGCGGTGGATTTTTCTCTCCGTTTAACAACCCTATGATGAAGGATTATCCGGAAGAAAAAGGCATGTCACTGTCTATGAAATTAGCAAATGAAACCAACCAGTTTATCGAAGCAAATCAGGATACGAGCTTTTTTGCAATGTTATCTTTCTATGCAGTGCATGCGCCAATTCAAACTACCGAAGCAAGATGGAGGAAATATCGAGACAAAGCAGAAAAACTTGGGATTGAGGATCAAGGCTTTGAGATGGAAAGGGTTTTGCCGATTCGAAAACATCAAGACAATCCGGTATATGCCGGTCTGGTAGAGCAAGTCGATGAAGCAATTGGAGTGGTTTTGGATAAACTTGCAGCGCTTGGTCTACAAGAAAATACAGTGATTGTTTTTACCTCAGATAATGGTGGGGTAGCCTCCGGGGATCATTATGCCACAAGTAATGCACCACTGCGTGGAGGCAAAGGTTATCAGTGGGAAGGCGGCCTGCGCGTACCGTCTATGATCCATGTCCCCTGGCTCCATCATCAGGGAATTATTAATCATTCGCCGATCTCCGGCGCTGACTGGTATCCTACCGTAGTTCAACTGGCCAACTTGCCACTTCGGGAAAAGGAGCATCTCGATGGCCATAGTTTGTTGCCAATACTTCAAGGAGGATCCATCGAAGAGCGTCCCTTATACTGGCATTATCCTCATTACGGTAATCAGGGCGGAGAACCTCATGCCATCATCCGTCAAGGTGATTGGAAGCTCATACATTATTGGGAAGACAACCGAAATGAACTGTATAATTTAGCGACGGAGCCCAGCGAACAAAACAATATTGCAAAAGATCATTCCGCCCGAGTAGAACAAATGGAAACCCAGCTATTGTCCTGGCTCAAAAGTGTGGATGCAAGTTATGCGAGGGTAGATTCTACGCAGGATGTAAAGGCCGCAAACTTAGTTTTAGAGCAAAATCGTACAAGTCTGAAAATAGGATTGGAGAATCAAAGGAAGCAAATGTTTGCAATTGATTGGCAGCCAAATGAAGACTGGTGGGGCAGCCAAATCAGCAAAGAATAATGATCTTGGCGTGCATTTTGTTAGACAAAAGCTTTATTTTATTAACTGTTCTTTGACTCCGATTTAGTGTAATTGTGAGGAGAAGGCAAACAAAAAATATTATGCTTAAACTAACAAGATTTTTGATGGCAACTATGCTTGTCGTAAGTATGTTTTCCTGTGGTGCAGATGAAGATAATGAAGTAAGCCCAGAAGACTTGGTGAAAACCTGGAACTTGGTGTCCGTGGATGTTGAAGTTAATTCTACCACAGTTACTAATGGCGAAACCTATAGTTCAATGAGTGAAATGACAGGAACCAATCCAAATTATACCTTGACAATGGAAGATGCGACCTGGACTACAAGTGGTGGTTATGACATTGAATTAGTAACTCAATTCAATGGCGAAACATTTCCTATGCAAGAGCAAAGTTATACGAATGTTTCTGGGCAAGGAAGTTATACCGCGGATGGCGAAACAATCACGATTAACGGATCATTCTTTTCTTTTGAAGTGGATGGTGTTGATCTTACAGCCCTAGGTGATGCGCAGACTGCTGATTATGAAATTAATGGTAATGGTCAATTGATCATTAAGCAGAATGAAACGATGGAAAGTAATACTAATGGAATTACTTCTTCCACTACCATGATTTCAAACTCAGTTTGGGAAGCACAATAACAAAAAAAATACCTCAAAAAATA
>JAHDHW010000195.1:7789-9120 GCA_020631105.1 Saprospiraceae bacterium
AAAAAATACCTCAAAAAATAACGGGAAGCCGGGCTTTGATAAAAGTCTGGCTTTTTTCGTTTAGAACATTCTTAGTGGCGAACTTGTCTAAGTATTAATCATTTACTTCACCTCAATCCTGACCATGAACCTTAATCAAGTTACCGTACCATCTCTTAACCTTGAAGTTTCCATTCCGTTCTACGAAAACCTTGGTCTGCAATTAATCGTAAAGGCATTGCCCCATTATGCGCGATTTGTTTGTCCTGATGGTGAGGCTACTTTTTCTTTGCATCAGGTGGATACGCTACCATCGGGAGATGGGATTTATGTTTACTTTGAATGTGATGATTTAGACGAACGAGTTGCCAGACTTCAAAAGCATAATATACAATTTGAACAGTTGCCGACTGACCAACGCTGGCTCTGGCGTGAAGCTCGTCTAAAAGATCCTGACGGAAATCAATTGGTTCTTTATTTTGCAGGAGAGAATCGACTTAATCCTCCCTGGAGAATCTCAGAGGAGACTAAGTCTTAAGTATTGAACGGAAATAAAATAAAGATGACTTATCATGTTTTTAATGGAGATGCTTTAAAAGAACAACTTGCAGGCGAGTTTGATAAAGTAATCGTCGCCAGAGAATGTCTGGTCGATGGACCGGTCGCTGCCACTAACTTAGAAATGCTTTGGGGCGAAAGAGCGGCTTTTCTTACCAAGAATTACGGTGGTGAAATAAACAGTTATTTTGATAAAGTAGTATCAGAGTTTGATCAGTTGATGAATTTGCCAGCTGATACTAAATTATACCTGTGGTTTGAAGATGACTTGTTTTGTCAGGTGAATTTTTGGTTTGTTTGCCACCTGCTTGTCTCCAAGACGAATTGTCGAGAAGTATATTATGTACGACCTGATAAGGATCATAGATATGGATTTGGATGGATGAGCAAGGATGCTTTGATGACTTCCTTTTCAAATGCTGAAATAATAAATGATCTTGATTTTTTTGCTGACCTATGGCTTGCTTATCAAAGTAATGATTTAGAATATTTATCTGCTAAAGCTAAATCGATCAAACCAGCATTTCAATTCGTTGCAGAAGCTATTTCGGCTCATCTTGATCGAATCCCAAAAGAGGATAATCCGGGCAAACCTCAACAAGCCATCATAGAAATAATGCAAGAATTCCCTGAAGCGGAGTTTGGTAAAGTTTTCCAGGAGTTTTGCAAGCGATTACCGCACTACGGTTTTGGGGATGTGATGGTAAAACGAATGTGGGAGCGCTTAAGAGCATAATAAATTATTGGAACCCTTTACTTTTAGTCTATTGTCTTATTGGAAAACCACATTGTGT
>JAHDHW010000196.1 GCA_020631105.1 Saprospiraceae bacterium
TTCAATGAATGCTTTGTTCCAAACTGAGGTACTTCTATGCATTCCTCAATTTCTTGCATTACTTCATCACTGACGCCTTTTACTTCATTCCCAAAAATGAGTGCAATTGGCCTTTCATCTTTAATGGTAAAATCGGATAATAGGGTACTCTGATCAGCCTGTTCCACAGCAACAATTCTAACGTTTTTTTCTTTTAATTCGCGGATCAAATCTAGCGTTGATTCGGCGTACGCCCATTCCATGGATTCTGTAGCGCCGATAGCGGTCTTAAGAATTTCCCGGTGAGGCGGCTGCGCCGTAATTCCACAGAGGTATATTTTTTCCAGCGCAAAGGCATCCGATGTCCGAAATACAGACCCAACATTCATCCCTGATCGAATATTATCCAATACGATAATCAAAGGAGTCTTATCCTGTTCTTTAAAGGCTTCTGTATCGAGTCGATTAAGTTGTTGTAAGCTTAACTTTTTCATGCAACACTAGTTATTTCTTATACAAGATTACTTCAATAGAACCAGTAGAAAAACGTCTTTCGATGGTCCATCTATTTTCTAACTCTATCAATTCTTCGTCCGTAAAGTTATTATAAACCGTAGAATACATTATATAGATATTCGTATCAAGGTCTTTTTGAGCAAGTCTTCGTGGATCATCGATCAAGTCGATAATATTTCGCTCTGCGTAATTAGGGAAATCTGTTCCTATTATTTCATAGGGGATTCCTTGTTCATCGATGTAATCCATCATTTGATTGCGGAGCGAATAATACGGCAGGTGCGCCAGCGTAGCGTCCCAGCCTTGCGCTACGGTTTTAGGGTAGACCCATAGATTTCCAGTCATCAGCGCTAGTACGACCAGCGAATACAAAAAATACTTCCAGCGGGTTTGAGTAATTGATTGATAGATCAGGACCAGGGTCAGGGCATCGACTACTAGCATAATCGGCAATAAGTAACGATGGGCAGAAAGGTGTCGGTGCAATAACATCGACGGTGTTGTAATCACGATCAGCATTAGGCCAAGCAGTAAGAGTTCCCGAACTGAACTCGACCATCCCCGTTTAGTCCAAAAGCTTTTAAGCAAAATACCCAGCGCAATAACCCACAAAAACACGCGACCAAAATCGAGCATTCGCCAACCCAATAATCCTATGTTCTTCAGAAAGCCGGCAGCATCTACCCGTTCAAAGGATGCCGCCCACGGAGAATCTTCATGGTAACCAATCCAGCCAGTATGAGCATAATGAGCACCTAAAAAAGCACAAGCCAAAAGACCAGAAGGAACAAAGGGAGTTATTCGCTTTATTAAATGAGGAAAAATTATTTTCACCTTATTGAATTGCCAGTCTCTCAGGACTTGAAATAGGAATAAAGCAAAAACAATCATCATCCCCCGGGTGCTAATCATGGCCATTCCAATGGCTGCGATCCCCAGGTGTACATTCTTATCCTTTAAGATGCTCCACCATGCCCATAAAAAGAAAGCCACTAATGCGATGTCAGGCGTGACCAATACGCACTGCCCCGCAAAAACAGGGTCAACGAAAACCAATAATATCAACCACCAGCTTTTACTCTTTTCTAAATAGTATTTGCCCAATCGCTGTAAGAAAAAGAGAATACCAACAAGAAAAGGAAACATGTATAAGTGCCCTACCCAAAGTTCTCTACCAAATAGTTTCCATAAAGCTGCCAAGCCCATTCCAAAGAAGGGCGGGTGCCCACTATCCATATTTTCTGGCAAAAAGAAATACTGAAAGTTATGATCAAAATACCAGGTAGCATGACGAGACCCCAGTTGAACCGTATCCCAAAAGAAGAAATGATCTTTAATCAGGTAAGAGACCAATAACAGGAAGAGCAGAAAATAAAGCGCAGGATTTTTCAATTGGAAAAGTATGAGAAGCAGGTTAACCGACGTAAAAATCCAGGGTCATATGAATTGATCGGTTAACCTGCTGACTTGTTAAACTAATTCACGATCGCTTCTTGTTCAACTACTTTTTTGTTTACCAGACATGCTCGCACAAAAGATACAAAGAGTGGATGAGGATTCTCTACAGTACTCTTTAATTCAGGGTGAAATTGTACTCCTACAAACCAAGGATGGTCACCAATCTCTACTATCTCTACTAGGCCCGTTTCCGGGTTGATTCCCGTTGGCTTTAAGTCGCTGGCCTGAAAATGTTTAAGGTATTCATTATTGAATTCGTAACGATGTCGATGGCGCTCATTGATCATTTGTTTGCCATAAGCTTCGTGAGCATCCGAACCTTTAGTCAGTTTACAGGCATAAGCTCCCAAGCGCATCGTACCGCCTTTTTGAGTTACATTCTCCTGGTCTGACATTAAATGAATTACAGGATGAGGAGTATCTTCATCTACTTCGACAGAAGCTGCACTTTCCAGCTTTAGCACATTTCTAGCATATTCTACAACGGCACATTGCATACCTAGACAAATACCAAAGAAAGGTATTTTATTTTCGCGGATAAATTGAATTGCTTCTAACTTCCCTTCAATTCCTCGCTCTCCAAATCCCGGAGCGACAAGTACACCATCAAGTTCAGCTAGTTTTTTGATCGTCTCTTCTCTGTTTACTTCGAGTTGTTCACTATGGATTGGAATTACATGAACTTTCGTTTCATTCATCGCGCCTCCATGAATAAATGCTTCATAAATGGACTTATATGCATCTTGCAACTCATTATATTTCCCTACTAATCCAATACGAACTTCGTTCAAAGGGTTTTTAAGCTTCCCCAGAAAAGTTTTCCATTTATTGAGCTCAGGTGCTTTACGGTCAATCAAGCGAAGCTTAGTAATTACAGTAGTATCCAATTTTTCTTTTAACATCAAAAGTGGAACATCGTAGATGGTTTCGGCATCAATAGCCTCTATCACTGACCCGACATCCACATTGCAAAATAGCGCAAGCTTTCTTCGGATATTCATTGATATAGGGTGCTCGGTACGACAGACTAAGATATCTGGCTGGATTCCGTTAGTCTGTAACTCTTTGACAGAATGTTGGGTAGGTTTAGTTTTCAACTCTTTGGCCGCTCTTAAATAAGGGATTAAGGTAAGATGAACAACCAGACAGTTATCATTACCAAGATCCCAACGTAATTGACGAAGCGCTTCCAGATAAGGAAGAGACTCAATATCTCCTACCGTACCACCTAGCTCTGTGATTACAATGTCGTATTCATTATTAGTGCCGAGTAACTGAACCCGGCGCTTAATCTCATCCGTAATATGTGGAACAACCTGAACGGTTTTACCCAAATAATCCCCAGCGCGTTCTTTATTGATTACCGTTTGATAAACACGGCCTGTGGTTACATTATTTGCCTGAGAGGTTGGAGTATTGAGAAAGCGCTCATAATGCCCTAAGTCAAGATCGGTCTCTGCTCCATCATCCGTCACATAACACTCTCCATGTTCATAAGGGTTAAGCGTACCCGGATCAACATTAATATATGGATCAAACTTTTGGATGGTAACAGTGAAGCCGCGTGCTTGAAGCAATTTGGCGAGAGAAGCTGAGATGATCCCCTTCCCTAAAGAAGAAGTAACACCGCCCGTAACGAAGATATACTTGGTCATTTTCCCAGTTTATAAAGTCAACGATTTTGCTCTTTTTGGTCTAATAAGAACAAACATTACGGGATACAAAGGTAGGGACAATATTCGGAGGCTAATAGTGATTAGGAGATTATTTTAGCAACTCTTCGCTCATTGCTTCAATTCGAGTTTATTTTTGATAAACCCTACCTAAAAAGAGGTAGAAAAAACATGACCGGAATAAATATATATTTATTTTATTGACATATTTATTAAATAGATTTAAATTGTGATCACGAACGAATCATACTTACAATTTTACACACCCCCACGTATTCCCTCCTTATTACAGATTAACCACAATTTACACCATGAAGACAATCGTCAAACTTCAGGGCATTCTGACCCTTATGGCAATCGCCATTCTAAACAATCCAACTTCTATACTTGCAAATAATCATGTTGACTATTCTGACTGTCCAAAGAATGCAGCCCATTGTGAAGGTACTCGTACCTGGAAAGACGGTACTGTATATGAGGGAGAATTTCGTTTTGGAGAGCCTGAGGGTTATGGTACCATGACCTGGGCCGATGGAAGCAGTTATGAAGGAGAATTCAGAGAAGGAGTTCGACACGGTAAAGGAATTCAGAAAAATGATGATGAAAGCGTGTATAAAGGAGATTTTGTAGATGGCTTTATGCACGGGCAAGGTGCCTACCACTTTGCATGTGGTCATGAGTACGTAGGAGAGTTTTATAAAGACAATATGGATGGCAATGGCTCTATTCAATTTGCTAATGGTACAGCGTATACTGGCAAATGGAAAATGGGAAAGCCACATGGAGAAGGAAAATTTCTTCGAGCGGATGGCAGTACGATTACCACAACTTTTAATAAAGGTCAAAGAGATGGAGAAGGCAGCATCAGCTATGAAGGCAATCAATTAAATGGTAGCTGGAAAAACAACAAACTAAACGGCGAGAGTACTATTCAATTTGCTAATGGAGATCAAATGATATGTAGCTGGAAAAAAGGAGCTTTAGCTAAAGGAGTAGTCACCTATATCTCTCAAGACGGTAGCTCAGCGAAAAAATCTATTGAAGACTTATTGGCAAATCCATCGAGCACTCTTAATGCAGCGTGGGTAATCTACCTTGATGCAAAGGAATTAAAAACGAACGGACAGGACAAACAGGCGATGGTTCGTTTTCAGATAGCCAAACGTTATTGCGCAAAAAAATCTGCTCTTCAGAATCATATCCGAACTGCAATCAACGAACTAAAATAAACACCTCCCAAAAGGATCATTGTTACATACTAATTCACACTTGATAGTAAATTTATCGCTATCAATCTCATTCCCAGAAACTGTATCGGTCGAATTGCTGATACAGTTTTCTTTTTATTTGGCCTTACCTCAGAATCGGACCTCTGACCACTATCCATTTCCTTATTTAAGAATATTACTGTTTTTCAAACTACTATACATTATAGTAGATCATCTTATGATAGTCACTTTATATTTAAACCATCAATGATATACCAAAAATCTATCGTCACAATAATCAACTCTCTGGGTATATTCTATTTGTAGTTAGTCCAGATATTTGTTCTATACATTGTATAAAAAACTACTTTTATTTAACCCAAAGAAAATGAACTCAAAGCTAACTACAGCATACCTGCTGGTGACAGGTATGTTATTGCTATCCTCCAACCAATCACTAGCAACCCCTGCTGAATCTTTATTAAACTTTAATATTTCATTTGAATCGGACTGTCCGGTCACTCAAAAGTATTGCAAAGGTCTAATCAAATTCGATGATGGCAGCATCTATAAAGGAGAAATCTCCTATGGAAAGCCACATGGAAAAGGAATTATGACCTGGAAAGACGGAAATTTCTTTAAAGGAACATTCGTCAAAGGCAAGAAAGAGGGGTATGGTGAATACACCTATGAGGATGGAAGTAAATACCAAGGAAATTGGAAAAGAGATGTAATGGCCGGAGAAGGTGCAATGATCTGGAGTTGTGGTCACGAATATATTGGTGAATTCAAAGATAACGAGATCAATGGCACTGGCACCATTCTTTTAAACAATGGTGAAGTATATAGTGGCGCTTGGCAGGATGGACTTCCTCACGGCCTGGGGACCTTCACCAGAATAGATGGTAGTCAATACGTCGGAATGAACGAATTAGGTACTCGACATGGTGAAGGAAAAATCATCTGGGAATCAGGTGACACATTAGCCGGCACCTGGGAAGAAGGACTACTAGAAGGAGAAGCCATTTACAAATTCAATAATGGTGATCAATTAATCACCAAATGGAATGAAGGCATTGCGAGTGCAAATAGTACTTATACAACGCATAAGGGAACATCATTTACGAATGATTTAAGTCAACTAGCTTTAGAAGATTTAATTATGAACGATGAAATGAGCAATATGCAACTTGCTTATTATAGTGTTGGCTTAGAATACAAACTGAACGGTGATATTATAGAAGCTGGAAATTATTTACAACTAGCAGCGAATATTGAACCTACTATCGGAAATAAAGATATCATGATCGCATTTCATCTAGATCAGATATCTCCTGAAATGGACAATAGTAATGTCGCACTTAAAACAGATGATGAAGATTAGTCCCCTCTACTTATATCAAAGACCAAAAGAGAATTTTATTGCTATTAAACACTTAAAAGGTTAAGACGAATTCCATGTTAATTTAGGTTATGAAATTGCTTCCTATTCCTGGTACTAAACAATATTTATAAACATAAATCCTATTTCCTAACAAATTACTATTCATGACCTAGTCATTAACATAGGTTCCTTTTATTACTGTTGATTGTCAGAAGCTGTATCACATGTGGTGCAGCTTTCTTTTTTTATCCATCCCTTCCTTTCACTTCGATTTAATATAAACTTAACCTCCGTCAGATCACGCCTTGATTTAATTATCGTTATCTCAATAGTTAAAGTCTCGCTGTTGCTATAAAAAATTCAACTTAACACAAACTTAATACTGCACTAACATGCAGTTTAAAAGATAAAAGTTCCTTTGCAGCGTAATTAAAAGACATTAGATCACTACTATATAATTAAAAAAAACTAGTAACTGTAATGAAAAAATTTAATTTCTTCTTTCTTTCTCTATTCCTATCTACAGCATTATTATTCACTGCTTGTGGTAGTGATGACGAGACACCAGATCCAAATCCAAATCCGGAACCAACAGCTGAAGAAATTGCAGCTGATGATTTTGCTGCATACTTTGAAACAGCTGGTAACACAACTACAGACCCTGCTTTTGAAGCAAATACTATCAAGCCAACGGCTGACCTAGGTACTACTTCTGCTGCACCTTCCGGTGTTGAAAGTGTTTCTTACAAAGGAGCTATTGATCCAAGCGGCACTGCTTGGTACGCAGGATGGACTGCTTACGAAAGTATCCTGGCAGGAGGCAATACAACTACTTTTACTGCTGGTGCTAATGTAGTCACTATTGATGACGCTACGATGCAAGCTGCTGGTAATGAGGTAGACTGGACTAGTGATAATACATATGTACTTGACGGATTCGTATTCGTAAACGACGGACAAACACTTCGTATTCAGGAAGGAACCGTTATCCAGGGAAAATCTGGAGAAGGTTCTGAGGCTTCTGCATTAGTTGTAGCACGAGGCGGTAAAATCGAAGCGACAGGTACAGCAACAAACCCTATCATCTTCACATTTGAAGGGGACACAGGTGATACAGATCCTGCAACAAGAGGACAATGGGGTGGATTAATCATCCTTGGAAAAGCAAGCCTTAATTCTAGTCCTGGTGAAACGGCTATCGAAGGTATCCCAACGACAGAGACACGTGGTCTTTATGGTGGATCTGATGATGCAGATAATAGCGGAATTTTAACTTATGTTTCTATTCGTCACGGTGGTACTAATATTGGTGCTGATAACGAAATCAATGGTCTAACACTTGGTGGTGTTGGTACTGGTACAACTATCGATTATGTAGAGATCGTATCAAATAAAGATGATGGAATCGAGTGGTTCGGTGGAACTGTAAACGGTGCTCACCTTCTTTCTGTATTCTGTGCTGATGATGCTTTAGATTATGATGAAGGATACCGTGGTGTTAACCAATTCGTAATCAATCACCAAGATCCTTCAACTGGTAATGCTGATCGTGGTGGTGAGCATGATGGTGGTACAGACCCTGAGACTGCTTCGCCATTCGCAACGCCAGTTTTCTATAACGTTACTTCTATCGGTAACAGTGGCAGCCGCGCTTTAACTTTCCGTGATAATGCAGGTGGAGAATACCATAACTCTATTTTCGTGGGCTACGACAGAGGAGTTGACATTGAGTTTTTGAAAGATCAGGAGCAACATTCTTACAAACAATTCTCTGACAACAATTTAAAGCTAGAAAATAACGTTTTTAGTAATATCGGAGCTGGTACAGCTGGAGCAGATTTGTTCAAGGTTACCGTCCCCGAATAAGTTTTTCAAAAAGTTTCATACTAACTGTCACCAAAACGCACTTTCCGAATAGCTCGGGGAGTGCGTTTTACTTTTCTATATCCATTGTGTAAAATATCCTGATTCATCACTCCAAATTAAATGTGGCACGGATTAGTCTCAAAAAATATATATCGGAATCACACCATTTCAGCAAAGAAAATCAGGCGCAAACCAAACATAAATCCGAAAACACTCCTTTTGACATCGCTATACAGAATTAAATTCTAAAACCCCTTGTATTTTACGCCTTTTGCTTTTACCTTGCAGATAACGACCAAGGACTTAAAAGAGCTGCAAAACTGCCCTTTATTGAAGCAATAATGAGTTATCATTTATTACCCATAAGGCTTCGGTCCCTAACCACTTCATAATAAAAAGCTTACTACCATTTTTTTACCTGGATTGATCCTTTCAATCCCTAAACCCCTGTGTTATTATGAAAAAGCTATTTATTTTTTTCCTTGTATTTTCTTTAGTGCCCCAGTTGATCAGCGCTAATTCTGACCCGGGAATAATAAAACATCCCATGGTTAAAATAGATCAATCTGATTTAGGCAATCAATTCATCGTCCAGCTTGCTAACCTGCAACAATATAACACCTCGATTACCCTGAGCGATCAGGATGGAAACACCTTACATACCAAAAAAATTACGAAAGCAAACGGACGCAGATTACAATATACTTTGAAAGGATTTGAAGATGGAAATTATCAAATCATCATTGAATGGAACGAACAGAAAAGTATATGGACCCTCTCCAAAAAAAGAAATCAAATAGAGTTTATACAAACCTCAGATACACAGAAAGATATTTGGGTCTCTAATTCTTAAATCTAATCTTGTTGGATTAGTTGATGAGCTATATTATTTAAAACCCCTTGCTCAGATGCTGATTGATCAAGATACTTTTTGTTTCATAAGTTTATACACTATTGAATGGGATGCTTGTAGTGATGCATCCCATTTTTGTTTTCCCTTCTCCCCAAAAAGGATATTCCTTT
>JAHDHW010000197.1:0-1441 GCA_020631105.1 Saprospiraceae bacterium
TATCCAGTTGAACTACGCGGCCGTAGTGTTAACAAGAAAAGGAAAAAATTCCTTTCTTGCGGTGCGCAAAATTACACATTGCTTTGAATAGTACAAAGCCTTTTGGGAAGAAGTTCCAGAAATAATAAAAATTAAAGATACTGTTCCAAGTTTAGGACGCGCGAAGCAAGTCCGTAACTTGGAACAGTAGGATGAGGAAAAGTTTCAAACTTTTCCCTATCAGCTGCTTTCCAATTACCCTTTGATAAAATATAAAGCATATAAAAGGAAGAGCAGGCACTTGAATGATCAGATGATTGACTAATCATTTTTTAATTCAGTTGGCACAGCAATATCCTCAACAATCGGCTCTACAGTACCATTAGTATTAAAAATACGAAGCTCCACCCGACGATTAAATTGTCGGCCTTCAGGAGTATCAACACCTCCAGATAATTCATTTTTAGCAATTGGACTATTCTCTCCAAAAGTACTTGTCTTTATTCTACTTTCCGGAATTCCTTTTTTTAGAAGGTATGTTTTTGCGGCCATAGCTCGGCGCATAGAAAGATCTTCATTATAGGCTAAAGAACCTTTGGAATCCGTATGAGCACTCAATTCGACACTATACTGAGGATTCGCTACTAATATTTGATACAATTGATCTAATTCAGATTTAGAAGCCGGACGTAAATCCGATTTGTCAAAACCGAAAAATATAGAACGAATTTTATCATCCGGAACGATGGTAATTGCCCCACAGGTCTGAGCACAAAGTGCGTTGATAGCATCCATATCGATTACCCTGGCATTATACCCAAGATCTTTGGCTGTTTTTGCCTGGCTTTCTGCCGCTGCTTCATTTTCGAAACCGCTGATAAAGTATTTATGAATGCTATTGTGATCTTCAAGGTGATAAATACCAGATAAGCCACTGAAGTAATCTAGTTTTACATAACGATCAAAGGCCGCGACCTGGACAACATAATTTTGTGCATTAAGGAAGGTGTGACTGATTGCCATAATGGCAATGGATAATAATAGTTTTCTCATCTCAAATAGGTTTTTTAAAGTAAATGGCTCTAATAGTGGGTATTTCACTATACTGTCCTTTTTAATAAAAGTAAACTACAGGTGAAAGGGTCAAAAAGATGTATCTTAATTCTGAAACAGCATAAGAGGAATAGATACTAAAAGTAATAAAACCCTAACAATTGACAAAACAGGAAGTTATGATGTTAGGAAATTGACTGTTATTTGTCAGGCCAATTATAGAACATTGCACTTTGCAATGCGCGACATAATATCTTTTGATACAGGCTTTGTGTCAAGATCGAATACATAACTTGCTAATGCATTCCTATAAATAAGCAGAAGCGCCAAGCAAAAAGATCAATTCATAGGCATATTAGGAGTTTTTGAACAACTTCATTAATTTACAGCGACCTTCTTTTGCAGATGT
>JAHDHW010000197.1:1541-9000 GCA_020631105.1 Saprospiraceae bacterium
TTTCAGAATGGAAACAATAAATATTCTAATCGTAGAGGATGAGCCAATCATTGCGCTGGACTTAAAGCGATCGCTTACCAAATTAGATTATAATGTTTTAGAAACGCTAGAATCGGGAGAAGAGGCTTTGGAATTCGTGGATCAGGAACTTCCGGATTTAATTCTAATGGACATACAGTTAGAAGGAGATTTGGATGGGATTGATACTGCACATATGATTAGTAAAAAGTATCCTATCCCCATAATTTTTCTTACCTCCAATACTGATGCAAGAACATTTAACAGAGCAAAGCTAACGCAGCCTCATGCCTATCTCTCTAAGCCCTTTAGAGTGAACGATATTAAGCATAGTATTGACTTAGCATTTTTGGATAAAGAAAACAGTAAAGAAGCAGAAACCGCTAATGAACAAGATACGATTGCTAGTCAATTACAGGAAACTATTTTTGTGAAGTCAAAAGAACATCTCGTCAAAATACGATTAGCTGATATATTATACCTTGAAGCAGACAGTTGTTATTGTACTATTGTAACAACAAAAGAGAAGCATGTAATCGTAAGTACCTTGAAAAAATTTGAATCCTCTGTTAATTACCCTAGTCTTATGCGAATACATCGCTCTTCTATCGTGAATCTTAATGCACTAGATAAGATAGGGGATGGCTTTGTAGAAGTTGCTGGTAAGACTTTATCAATTGGACGTTCGTATAAAGAAGAACTCCTTCAACGTATTCCAAAATATTAAGATTAATTAAAGTTTGAAATGGAAGCAAACGGAGTCTGGAAAGAGCAGTTTAAAATAAAGGCTTACATGGTTAATCAAAACCGCAAACTAAGCCTGCCTATGATGTGTAACCTCTTTCAGGAGGTAGCGGGTAATCATGCGAATTATCGACAGCTGGGCTTTTTTGAGATGCAGGCAGCTAACCGATATTGGGTACTTAATAAGATTAAGATACAAGTGAAGGAATATCCGGAATGGCTTGATCAGGTGGAAGCTCATACCTGGGTCAGCATGATGCGAGGTCCTTTCTCTAATCGTCACTTCGCTTTATTTAAGAATGGGGTAGAGGTGGCTTCCGCATTTTCATTCTGGGTTGCCATTGATGCAGATTCCCATCGCCCTGTCAGGATCAATAGCGATCAGGTCCTTATCTTGTCTGATGTGGAAGCAAGCTGCGGACCTGCAGAAAAATTATCACCTTTCGAAGCAGGAAAAGAACTTGGAAAGTATAAAGTACAAAACAGCGATATTGATATGCTTGGACATGTCAATAATGTAAAGTATACAGAGTGGTTACTTAACCAAAATGGAATCAATCAGAATCCTTCAAGTTTACAAATTAATTATATCCAGGAAGCGCATTTAGAAGATGAAGTAATCATTTATCAAATGCAGAATGATCCACAAATGCTTGCCATTCGAAAGAAAAGCTCTCAGGAAGTAATAACCATGTTTAAGCTTTCCAACACTATTTAATATCCGGAGGATAAAGCTATCTTTTCGGATAAAATAGTCCTGCCATTATTCAAGGAAACTATATACACAGGGGATTTAAATCGCTGAATATTTACTTCATAGCTATTAATACCAGCTTCGGGGTATAAAGTACTCTGGTCATATATTTGACCATTGAAGTTGGCTAAGATGCCATATATTTTTTTGATTTGTGCGCTACTCTTAAAGAAAACACATAAACTACCTTCGCTTGCATCCCAACCGCTTACTTTAGTGATGGCAAACTGGTCCTTTTCAATATCCAGATCAACCGCAATAATGCCGGAGTAACTAGTGGCTCCGTCAAAATCATGTTGTTGTAGCCGATAATAAACGGTCTCACTTTCTGTTCTTTCTTTAATATTATAATCTGTAAAGCTATAACCTATCGGTGTACTACTATTTCCGGCACCATCGATAAAGGCAACCGCTTCGAATTGCTCCCCATCAAAGGATTGCTGTATTTCGAACTCTGCATTATTTTCTTCCATCTGAGTAATCCAATGAAGCTCTACATCCTTACCTGATTTTTTTGCGGTGAAAATAGAGATTTCCACCGGAGCTGTCGTACTCCGTGCGCCTGATGCATCATAAACACAATCTTCGCTACGGTTAGGATAATTTATAGTGAGTGTAGCAGCATGCTCTGATAAGTGGTCAAGAAAATTCTCAGTGAAGAAATTCGCGGAACTGCCGGAACGATCTAAAGGATAATTCTTAAAATCATAAGTAATTGAAATAGGTTCCTCCGTATCAATGTCATTAATCATATATTTAATCTTTCTGTGATTCAATTTATAAATTGAGTTGGGACATTGAGCAGACACACTATTTAGCGTAATCAAAAAAATAAGCGTACTTAAGAGATAAGTAATTGATTTCATTATTGCTTTTTTTACTGTTAACTGAGGTGCGGAAATCTGCAATAATTATTAAATCTGCTTAGACTTATTAATAAAAACGCAATTTTCAGTCCAATTTTTTCAAAAATTAATATTTATGGCTAATATTTTTGTGTGATAGGTATTTGCTCCGCAATTAACGTCTTTCCATTGTTAATTGAAATGATGTACATATTACTCGGGCCATCAGGTAGATCAAACTTTATCTTATTCATTCCCGGCTTTGGAAAAGCCACTTTCCGTTCGATTAGGTTACCGTGGATGGTCGCTAAGATCACTTCAATTTTACGTACGCCGGCATAGCTATGATAATAAAGCGATAAACTTTGATCTCCTGTATTCCAGCCGGTGATCTTAGTTATTTCAAAACCTTCAATATCCAGCTTTAGATCGATTCCGATGATATAGGAATAACTGCGCTTACCGTCGAAGTCGATCTGCTTTAGACGGTAATAGGCAATATTATTCAGCGCACGGTTACGAACCCCAGAGTCTTCAAAACTATAACTCTGGCTATATTCAGTAGTGCCATGACCTTCGACAAAAGCAATGGTTTCATAATTATGTCCATCGTAAGATCTTTGGATTTCGAAGCCGGCATTATTTACCTCACTTTCTGTCGTCCAGTGTAATTCGATATTATTATCGTTTAACCGACCACTAAATTGAGAGAGGTCGACAGGGGCAGCTTCATCTAGGGACCCTGTTGCACTATATACACAAGGCTGACTTGCTGCTGCAAAATTTAGTGTGAGTTCTACAGCCATATCGGTTCCTCCCGGTAAGACATTATCAACAAAGAATACATTAGGTGACCCGGTGGGACTTAAAAAGTATTCTTCGCCACCATAGGTAACTGAGGTTGGGACCGTATCTTGATCTAAATCAAAAGTTAATTGAATTTTTGTTGAATTAACAACTTGTATTGCCTCAGCACATTGAGCAGATAAATTTTGGATACATATGAGCAGGAGTAGACCTATAAAGCAGTTAGTTTTTACCACCTTTTCCAATTTTTAGCGTTAGATAATACGCTGAGAGAAGAGATCGCCTACATGGGGAAAAGGGGAATAGATGTTTTAATAGCACAAATATCCTACCAGACTCAAAAGGGAAAAAGTCTATTCGATATTATGCATGCTTATTTTCTTGGTTAACAGAGTTTTACCATTATCTATCGATAAGAAAAATAAATTTCCTTTTGTATTTTGAAAACCTAAATCAAAGACATTAATACCTCTGCTTGCCTGAATAGAGCGGCGTTCAATAATCTGCCCCTGAATATCAGCGACCAGGATATTTACTTTTTGAATAGACACAGGATTATAGAAGTATACACTGATGCTACGTTCGCTGATCCCCACTCTGGTCACTTTCGTAATCTCAAAATCGCTGTAGTCCAACTCTAAATCTATGGCTATAACCTCTGAAGTGGTCTGTGTACCATCAAAGTCTACTTGAATTAATCTATAATAAGCGGTTGAACCTAATGCTCGATTTCGTATGTCTATATCCGTATAATTATAATTGATTTCTACAACGCTATTTCCGAAACCATTGACCATAGCAATCACCTCAAATCTTTGTGCGTCGAAAGAACGTTGGATTTGAAAACCTGCATTGTTCTCTTCCCAGGCAGTAGACCATTGCAGTTCAATGTCATTTGAAATTCTACTTCCACTCCAGGCAATCAGATCAACCGGCGTCGGATCATTAAACACACCTTCAATGAAATTACAAGTAAGTGTAGAACCATCATCATAGACTAAGGTAACATCACCAGTCAAGGTCGCGGTACTAAAATCTCCACCCATCGTTTGGTAGGAATTACCAAATCGCTGTAAAGGAACATTCTCGGCATTAAGATTTTCTAAATCAAAAGTGACACTAGCTAGATCGTTTGGAGTAGTACTTGGCTCGAAGAATAAGGTAATGTCTCCATTTCCATTATCATTGGCCATAGTAGATGGACACTGTCCAAGAGCAGTACAGATACTTGTTAAAGAGAACAAGCAAAGCGTTATTATTTTTTCGGCGGTCATGCTATCGGTTTTTATACATAAATCGGGTGCGCTCCGAATGTGCCGATATTTATACTCAAACCTCATTCTAGGTTAAGAGTATCACATGGGATAATTTGTTATGACAAAGGTACAAAGTTATTAAGTGGTAGTCAAACCTTCTCTAAACTCCATTTTCTTCCCATATCTGAATGAGGTTTATTATGGTCTCCGCAGATTTTTGCATATCCTGTACGGATACCCATTCTACTTTTGAATGGAATGCGTGTTCTCCTGCGAATATATTCGGGCAGGGGAGTCCCATATACGATAGTCTTGAGCCATCCGTTCCTCCTCTTATTGCAGAAGGTTGGGCTTCCATCCCTGCTCTTTTTATGGCTTGAACAGCGAAATCAACCACTTGAGGATGTTGGTCCAGTATTTTTTTGAAGTTTCGATATTGTTCTTTTACAACAAAATCGGCGCTGGATTTAGGGTAAGACTGAAGCACCTCGTCGAGGATTGATTTTAATTCGGCTTCATATTTAGCCAGGTTTTCATCGGAAAAATCACGGATGATAAATTTTACTACCGCTTGCTCTACAGAACCATTAATGGAGGTAGGATGAACAAAACCTTCCATCCCTTCTGTGGACTCAGGAGAAAGTCTGTCTTTTGGTAATCGAGCAATAAATTCTCCGGCTATTTTGATGGCACTTTCCATTTTACCTTTTGCAAAACCAGGATGGGCGCTTACTCCATTTATAGTAACCACGACTCCGTCTGCGGAGAAAGTCTGGTCTTCAATACTTCCACGACGTTCGCCATCAATCGTATATCCAAAGTCAGCATCCAGTTTTTCCATATCTACTTTGTCTACACCACGACCAATCTCCTCATCTGGTGTAAATAAAATCCGCACTCTGCCACGTTTAACTTCGGGGTTACTCACAAAATAATGGGCTGCATCCATGATGGCAGCAAGGCCGGCCTTATTATCTGCACCAAGGAGCGTTGTTCCGCTGGCAGTAATAATATCATTACCGATTTGCTCATTAAGATCTGGATGCTCTGAACGTCTGATTACCTGAGTAGGATCATCCGGGAGAACAATATCAGCGCCATCGTAGGATCGGTGAATGATAGGTTTAACACCTGCTCCACTGCTATCAGGGGAGGTATCCATATGAGAGCAAAAGCAAATTGTTGGAACTTTTTTATCCGTATTAGCTGGAATAGTTGCGTAGACATAGCCCCATTCATCGAGATGGGCATCCTCAATACCCATAGATTTTAACTCTTCAACCAAAACTCTTCCTAGGTTTTTTTGTTTCTCCGTTGAAGGGATTGTTTGGGATTCAGGATCAGATTGCGTGTCAATTTTAGCGTATCTCAGAAAACGATCAGTGCAGGTATGTTGAATAGCAGGAAGCATATTGAATAGTTGTTTCGTTGTAAAACCGAAAGATAAATTAATAAATAAAAAATATTGACCATTTCTCGCTATTTGTTGGTCCTTAAAGAATACCCAGGAATTTCAGATTGGTAGTATGGGGATTATTTCAGGAAAAAAACGATCAAATATCCGAGGAATGGTTTTTTAATAGATAAAGGAGCGACACACTTACAGTGGTCGCTCCTTTGTATATAGAAACGTGTTATACGAACGTTTTTAGTTAGTCATGATCAATTTCCACGCATGTTTCTTTGCACCATCCGAAAGAACGATGTAAAACATACCATTTGCTTGTAGCGAAGCTAGCTCGATATTATCTCCAGCCTGAACTTTTTGTTGAGCCATCAACTGTCCATTTTGATTATAAATTTGAGCATGATATTGTACTCCTAATAAATTACCGTTTGCAACGATTTGTACCTTATCATTTGAGGTCGCTGGGTTCGGATATTGCAGCTTGATCCCAAAGTCTTCTATAGGCTCGTCAGTATCCACAACAGTAATCGTAGAGTAGAAATAATGAGCTTCGAAAGTAGCCTCGTTATTAGCGTTATAGAAGGTACGAGTGTCTGTAAGACCATCAGGGGTATAGGTGTACTCTGCTCGAGTATTATAATTTGTGGAAAATGCACCATTTTCATAGGGGTATGTTCTTGTCTCCAAAAAACTGAAGTTTTCATTAAGGGCATAATAAGTAGAATCAATAAAGTCCAACATTCCGGTTACCCAATTTCCCCAGGTGTAAGAGTGTGCCGTCAAATTGGTTTGATCAACCTGGTAGCTGTAGCGATAAGTAGTCACCCACTCATTATCGATATAAGTTTGAGAATCGAAAAAATTATTTGCTCCTTCAACGAATACCGAAGTGAATCGATAAGTAGGTAGGAATTCACCGGTTACTGGATCTGGGATGAAGGTAATCCCAATTACAGTATCACCAGAGAATACATTTTCTGATCTGGATGTTGTGATGTAATCACTAAGTGAATCTACCCAGAAAGAAAATTCTGAAATAGAATATTCATCGGTTTGTTCAAGAATAATACTTCGATAATATTTATTCCATTCTTGTGTTTCCAAATCCCATAGGTCTCTATAACTTACTGTAAACAGATCTTCATTGTAAAGGTCGTAGCCTTGAAGGTTTGGGGTTAAAGTATCCGTTGCTGAAGATTGATAAGCCAATGTTTGCCAAATACTATCAGGGTAAAACTCTGAAGAGGAAATTGACCCGAGGTGAAGTACTAATGCGTTATAATCAAAACGATAGGATCTTCTATATGTGTTCATTGCATCTTCATTATATTCGTATAAAAATTTAGAAGAAATATCTCCATTGAGAGGTTCGAGGTAAGAATAGTTAATAATAGAATCCAAGACGATGACATCTTCATCTACTACGGAGAGTAATGGAGGATCCTTATCTAAAGATTTTTTGAATGTTTCTTCAGGTGATTCTAAAGGAGAAGTTTGTTGAGTAAATGCAGAAAAACTAATTACAAAAAGGCAAAAGAAAAGATAAATCTTTTTCATAATCAAAATAGTTTAGAACCTACTCTGGGTAGGCTGTGGGGGTTATTAATTTTATTTAAAATGGAGTACT
>JAHDHW010000198.1 GCA_020631105.1 Saprospiraceae bacterium
TCGCCTAATGCCCAGGGTGGCGTATCCGAATCATCAACAGCATCATCGCCGGTATCTGGTAAGCGATTTACGTTCTGTCGAATTGGCGTGATAAAGATTACGCCGTCCACTCCAGAACCTGGTGTAAAGGCAGCATCCCAAACGAGGTTCATCTCCTGTGGCTTATTGAGGAAAGCCCCGTTCTTATAGGTCTTGATCCAGTAAGCATCTCCCTCACCGGCAAAGTCTCTTGCAAATAACTCTGCGTAGATTCCTGCAACTTGTCCAAACTCTTCATCTTCCCGGTCTTCTAATACAATAGAATCAACAGGCATAATCCTTTTCATCGAAGAAGCAGAGACATACTCCAGACCATCCGCTGTAACGATGGAGAGTCCATAGGTTCCACCTACTTGCCCGAAGGATTCGCCGGCCTCTGGCGTCCAGGTATAGGTTCCATTATTATCTGCGTCTTCAAAACTATAGACGGTACCATTGTCCTCAATGATCTGAACGGTCGCTCCTGTTTCTGCAGGTGGATTACTCGCTTGAAAATAAGGTAGTGTACGGGTTAAAGTAATGGTCTGTGTTTCCGGGAGGTTAGTGATCCAGGCATCAACGACGAGTTGATTCTCGCCCGGCTCCAGGTCAACCTCAATGACGTCTTCACAGGAAGAGTAGCATACGATGCTAGCCAAGAGTATAAATAATATATTGCGATTCATAATTGTCAATTTTCAGGGGGATTAAAACTTAAAGTTATACGATACAGAAGGAATGAAATTACCAATGACAGATAACTGAATGGCTTCGGTATTAATCGGTTGCGCATCAATCGGTCGTACTTCCTGCTGTTGGAAGAAGATGGAGAACGCATTTCGTCGGTTATACAAATTGTAAATACCAAAAACCCATTCTGACTCGAAGCGTTTGCCTTCTTTCTTTTTATTTTTTAAGGTTGCAGAAATATCCAGACGGTGATATGCCGGGATACGAACATTATTTCTGGCTCCGCCAGCAACGTAAGGGATAACATATCCCTGCTGCTCGAAGCGATCAGAAGGGAATGTCGCAGGCGTACCAGAGATGTAAACAAAATTAGCGGACAGCGTCAGGCGCTTTGACATTTCATAAAACCCGGTCAGAGATAAATTATGGCGCTGATCAAAGCGGGCATCGTACCAGTCTCCGTTATTGATACTTGCTTCTCTGCGCTCTGTCCGAGCCAGGGTATAACTCAACCAACCGGTAAATTTTCCTTTCTTCTTTTCAAACTGGAACTCTACCCCATAAGCGCGTCCCTCGGCATTGAGCAATTCGGCTTCGAGGAATTCATTGATGAATAAATTTGCTCCGTCAATGTACTCTACCTGGTTATCCATGTTTTTATAATAGACTTCCACCGAAGAGACATATTTGTTATCCTTGAAATTCTTAAATAAACCAATTGCGTATTGATTAGACATCTGAGGTTTGATGTTATTTGTACTTGGTGTCCAGACATCCAAAGGCGTAGCCGCGGTAGAGTTGGATATCAGGTGTATGTATTGCGCCGTTCGATTATAACTCATTTTGACCGAAGTAGAAGGGCTAAATTGATATTTCAAAGAAGCTCTGGGTTCGAGATTGATGTAATCCTCGATGCTTTCCCATTGGTCATGCTCCTGAAAGCTGACGAGTTCTTTTATTTCTCCGGGCTCTGTTTCTCTGAATTCGTACGAACGACCTTCTCCCATGTAATTGAAGTAGGATAATCGAAGCCCGTAGTTCAGCGAAATCTTATCATTTATCTTTTGGTCATTTTCCACAAAGGCTGCAGCTTCCAGTGCATACTTATCATCCAGACTAAAGTTAGTCTCTTCTCCTTCACTTACCCCGACGGCATTCCCTGGTGCAAACTGATATAGAATCGCCTGCCCTCCAAAGGTTAATTGATTATCGGTATTGAGGTAATAGGACAAATCTCCTTTCGCACTGTAGTTGACGATATTGGCATCCCAATCAAAGGTATTGGTTGCTTCATCACCAAATTCAATCTTATAATCGTAGTTACTATAATAAAGGGTAAAGTTCGAAAAGAGTCTTTCATTGAAGAGGTGATTCCAACGGAAGGTAGTCGTGGCATTTCCCCAGTTGAATCCGGCAGCATCACCAAAACCAAAGACATCTCGACCTAAATAACCAGATAAGTATATTCGGTTTTTCTCGTCAATTTTGTAGTTGGTTTTCAGGGTAAGATCATAGAAATTTAACTTAGTATCTCCAAGGTCACCACTTAGAAATGGTTTCGCCAACACATCAATATAACTCCGTCTCGCTGCAACGATAAAAGAGGCTTTGTCCTGAATAATCGGCGCTTCTACAGATAGTCTGCTAAAGATCAATCCTACTCCACCATTAACAGCCAGGCGTTTCGAGTTTCCTTCTTTCATCCGTACATCCAGGATAGAAGATAATCGACCTCCATATCTCGAAGGGATTCCTCCTTTGTAGAGCTTAACATCTTTTACCGCATCCGGGTTAAAGACAGAAAAGAATCCGAATAAGTGGGAAGAGTTGTAAACCGGCGCTTCATCCAGCAACACCAGATTTTGATCTACGCTACCACCCCGAACATTAAATCCAGTCGCCCCCTCTCCTACTGTCGAGACGCCGGGTAATAATTGAATACTCCGAATCACATCAACTTCTCCCAAGAGTGCTGGTACCTTTGTGATCGTTTTCATACTCAGCTTATTGACACTCATCTCCGTATTACTGACATTTCGATCTTCCGCTTCGGAGGTCACGACGACTTCAATCAATTCCACAGCATTCTCCCCCATCTCTACGTCCATCGTGAGATTATCATCGAGCTTAACTGATTTGGTAATCGTTTCAAAACCGATATAGGAGTATTCTACTGTATATTGTCCCACCGGAATGGAGACAGAATAGAATCCATATTCATTGGAAGTAGAACCAGTACCCAATTCGACGATGTAAACAGAGGCCCCGATCAGGGTTTCTCCACTCTCGCCATCTTTCACATAGCCACTGAGCGTTGCTTTTTGGGTTTGGGCGAAAAGCCCGAATGGTAAAGTAATCACAGCTAATAGTAGCATTAGCTGCCTAATAGTCTTTAGATGCATAGTTTGTAGTGTAAGGTTTAGAACAATAGTTTTGGTCTTCGACTCTCGATAACAAGGTAAAGGCTGAATTGGTTTTGTAGCTTCGACAATTTAACGCCTTGGTAATACTAAGCCTCAGAAAAATTCGACATAATCCACTAAAAGCTCAAAAGCTCCCGGCTGCTTATCATTGAGGAGGAAGCCCATTTGCTGAACATCCGTATTCGGATCAAAGGTACGTCCCGTTAGGCGGCCAAAGTATTTTTGCTCAAACTGATCTAAAGGCAACTCAACCGTAATCCACTCCCCCGCTTTCGTTTCAAAGCTTTGCTTAAAATACAAACGGGAATAAGGACTATCCTCTAAGGTAAAGTCATACGGTCGGCCATCGCCTTTCACATGTAGGCGTACGCCGGTAAAGCCTTGTAAATTAATATTCATTCGCGGGCTTTTCATCCATGAAAAACCTCCGTTGTTTTCCAGCGATAGCGTCCCGTGAAAACGCAAATGCTTTGCTTCGTATGTAACATTCCCCCTCGAAAGGCCACCCATCACGCCATCGTTTACGATGCGCCAGGGTTCCTGTATACTATTCTTATGGAGTTCGATTTTGATCGTATCGTTGGTTGTTAGCATAAATAAAAAGAATATTAAAGACATAGTTTTAGGAAAGTAACAGCCATTGAAGAGGATAGTTGAACCAAGTACTCAATAATTATTTCAGATTTTTTCGAAAAAAATATTTTTAGCCATAAAAACACACAAGCATCTGAATTACAATAGTTTACACAAAATACATGGGTACCAAAAGCAAAAATAAAACTAATTGATTCGTTAATAAACTAATTGAATAGTTGAAAAACTAATCAATTAGTTATATGTTTGTATCAACAAAATTATTTGCTATGCAAAAATTAGCCAAACGCGAAGAACAGATTATGCAAGCCCTTTGGAAACTCCAAAAAGGTTTCGTCAAAGAGATCATAGAAGAGTTGCCTGATCCTAAACCACATTATAATTCCGTGTCAACGATGGTCCGCATTTTAGCGGAGAAAGGATTTGTTGCACACGAAGCTTTTGGTAAGACACATCGCTACTACCCTATTGTCACCAAGGAAGAATACCAAAAGGAAGCGGTGGGCGATGTGCTCGACAAATACTTTGACAATTCTCCCTCCAAGATGGTCGCCTACTTCGCGGAAAAAGAGAAAATCAGCGAAGACGAATTAAAAGAAATTTTAAAAATGATCCAAGGAGATAAATAAGCCAGACAGTTTACGTAACTTAATCTTACATTAATTTTCCAAAGCGTACTTAATAAAGCTATAAACTAAAATGAAAA
Source organism: Saprospiraceae bacterium (assembly GCA_020631105.1). GTDB lineage: Bacteria > Bacteroidota > Bacteroidia > Chitinophagales > Saprospiraceae > JAHDHW01. Next base: position 4,432 of record JAHDHW010000198.1, read on the forward strand.
ATATTCTTCTCCCTTTAGGGTTGATACTTGCGCTGCTAAGCCTAGGCCTAAACGCAGCTCACACTCAATCTACAACTACTTCAAGCAAGGCAACTCAGGTTGATCAGTACATTGATCAGGTGATGAGCCAATACAACATACCAGGTGTAGCGCTTGCAATCGTGAAAGACGATAAGGTTGTACATCGAAAAAACTATGGTTTTGCTAATCTGGAGCATGAAGTTCCGGTAACGGATAAATCCATTTTCAGAGTGTATTCTCTTACTAAACCCATTGTGACGGTAGGACTCTTCCAATTAGTGGAACAAGGCAAACTCAGTGTAGAGGACAAAATAACAGATCATTTGGAGGGGCTTCCTGAATCCTGGAATCATTTGCAAATCAAACATTTGCTTACGCATTCTTCTGGACTCGTCGATATGGCCCCCTTTTATGAGTTTAGAGAATTTACGGAGGAGCAGGCCCAAGAAAGAATTTATGCGCAGGATTTAAAATTTGAAGCAGGTGAAAAATTTGATTATAACCAGACTAATTTTTGGCTAATCAAAAGAGTAATTGAAAAATTAAGCAATAAATCATTATCTGATTTCATCCTTGAGGGTCAGTTTGATAAGGATACAAAATCTGTTTTCTTCTCAAATGACTCCAGAGATATAGTGAAGCATCGCGCAACTGCCTACTTTCCTTTCTCAAAGGGAGAGATGACCATTGATCATCCTTACATGCAGGGGAATTATGGTTTTGCGATGAACGGGCTCAATATCACTTTGGACGAATTTATAAAGTGGGATCAAAGGCTTCAAAAGAATCAATTAATAAAAGAAGCAACCAAAGACTTGATGTGGCAGTCTTTTGAATATAAAGCCTCCGATCATTCCTTTGCATATAGCTGGGACAAAAGAATTCTAAACGATCATATTTCCTATGGTTTTTCCGGAAGTATGGTTACGGCTTACCGCACTTTCCCGGACGATAATATTAGTGTATTTGTACTTGGAAACGGCATGGGCAAATGGTTTGATATCGAATTCATAGTCAATGATCTTGCGAAGTTGTACAACCCTGATATTATTGATATCGACCGAATGGTGTTTGATCAATTACTAGCATCTGCGGAAACAAATTCCTTCGCTGATTTCAAAGCTAGCTTCGATGAGATGAGGATGAAGTATAAAGATGAAAACGTAGCATTCGAAAATCATATTAATCGAATCGGTTATCATTTCCTCAGAAATAGTCAGGCCAGTAAAGCGATAAAGATATTTAAACTGAACAACGAGGAATTTCCAAAGTCCTGGAACACTTACGATAGTCTGGCCGAAGCTTACGAGGTCCGACGTGAAATCGATCAAGCTTTAATTTACTACCAGAAAGCACTTGAGCTGACGGAAGAAAAGGAGCCTGACCAACACACAAGAATCAAAAATAAAATTGCTGAATTGAGGAAGTAAACTTCACTTACTAAGAAGTTGAAAGCTCATAGATGACCAGCAATTTTCATCAGCAAATAATCACAAGAGGCACTGAAGCCAAATACTAAATTTTAAGATGCGCAGTGGCGTTCCCTTACATTATTAGTCATTTTAAAAACCAGAACCATGCTTCCTTACTTACTGCACGCTAGCTTATTACTTTCCGGATGTTTTGTATTCTATTGGTTACTCATTCGGAAAGAAACTTTCTTTAAGCTAAACCGCTGGGTGCTTATTTCTAGTATTCTACTGTCCGTAACCATTCCGCTGATCCCTGTCCCGGAATCCATGTCCCTTCGGCCAGATACAAGCTTGACATCTTCGATTGCTGAAGCAGCCGCCATTGAAGCTACCGCTTCAGCGCTTGAATCCCGACGAGCTGAAAGCGAAGTCGTGGATGAAGTATCTGCGAATAAAAAAGAAACTCCAATGGAAGAAATGGCTACGCCAAGCCCTGCTGCGCTTCCAGAAAAAGAAACGACTGAAACAGATACGGCAATAAAGGAGGTTTCCGAAAAAAACAAGGGTATCGTTCCACTCACCACGATCAATGATCAACAAACAAGCGCAAGTAATAAGACCTGGTATGGAGAACTTGAATGGGGTAGCCTCTTATGGTATGGTTACTTAATGGGAGTACTCGTATTTGCCCTTGCTTTTGTCGTTCAATTATTCGTAGTGATTGCAAGGATGATCTCTCTGGAATCTATGCGGGACGGTCGCTTTAAAATCATTGAGTTGGTAAAGGATGAAGCACCTTATTCGTTTTGGAATTCCATTTTTATCAACCCGACAAAATATGATCCTGATACCTATCAACAAATCATCGATCACGAAAAAATACATATTCAACAAGCACATTTTATCGATAAATTAATCGCTGAATTATTAGTTATTGTCTTTTGGTTTAATCCTTTTGTATGGATGTTCCGAAGTGCAATCACCAATAACCTCGAATATCTTACAGACTCCAGTATGCTCGAAATCGGTACCGAAAAGCAAGCTTATCAAATGAGCCTACTCAAAGTGTCTGTACCGCAGTATCCACTGCACCTTACAACCAATTATAACAGTTCATTTTTAAAATCAAGAATCGCCATGATGAATGCAAAAAAATCATCTGCCCGCTCGAGTTGGAAATACTTATTTCTTCTGCCGCTAATTTTATTTTCTATGCTATGCCTCAATGAGGTACAATCGAAAAAAGCGGATTTACTCGCGGAGATAGATCAAACGGAAGTCCTGCAAGAACAAGCATCTTACGATGATCAGGAAGGTACAAACACGCTATTGTCCAAGGACAAACAAAAAAACAAAGACAAACAGAAAAGTAAGGACAAACAAAAAGACAAGGATAAAAACAAGAGCAAGGACAAAGCCAAGCAAAAGAATAAAGTAAAGAACAAGGTAAAATCTAATAAGCGCAACTTTATTCTTTCCGGTAATCAATTTACTGACCACTGGAATGATGACCTGGTGAATGCAAATATACGCCCGGGCGAATGGGAAGGTGAGATAGACGGCAATAATGTATGCCTGCAGCTAAATACTTCGCGCCCTTCTTTAGGCTACCGTTCGTATAACACGGCTTGTTTTAAAAAGTCTGAATTCAGCGAAATTCCAATGAATCAGGATAAAGAATTTAATATCAGTCGCGAAGCAGGTAAGCTGGTACTAAACGGATCTTTTACCGGAAGTTTTGGAGACGGGACCTTTGAGTATGTTCCTGATGAAAGTTTCCATGCTTATCTAAAAGGTGAAAATCTGGACATTCGAAAAGATAAACAAATTCATCTATTCCTGGCAGATGTAAATAAATCATACATCGACTACCTTCGAAAAGAAGGACTGAATATGGATGGCGACGACTTGACCGAATTAGCTATTCACGGCGTGGATCGTCAAAAAGCTCAGGGTTACATCCAACTGTTTAATGACCTGGACTACAAAGGTTATAAAGTACGTGATCTGATTCAATTCGAAATCCATGATGTCACTCCGGAGTATGTCAATGAAATTCGTGCCTTAGGTATGACGGACTTAACGGTACGTGATGTAGTGCAAGCTCGTATCCACGATGTAGAACCATCATTTATTAAAAGTGTAAAAGATTATGGCTTTGCGGATATTGACCTGGACGAGATTATCCAGTTCTCGATTCATGATGTCGATGTAGAATACATCGAAGCATTAAAGAATCTTGGCTATCGGGACCTAAGTCATCGCGATATTGTACAGGCAAGCATTCATGATGTCGACCCGGATTATATCAAAGAAATGAGCGAAGCGGGTTTTAAAGATATGGATATGAATCAACTGATTCAGTTTGCTATCCATGATATTGATGCCGACTATGTCAGAGATTTTAAAGCTGCTGGCCTGGATGTAAGTGAAAGAGATATTGTACAGGCTGGTATTCATGATGTTGATATTGACTACGTCAAAGGATTAAAAGCCTACGGCATGAATGATCTAGACATGAATCAAATCGTACAGTTTGCTATCCACGATGTGGACATTGATTATTTAAAAGAGATGAAAGCACTAGGGTATGATGACCTAAGTCACCGTGATATTGTACAAGCGAGTATCCATGATGTGGATACGAGATTCATCAAATCACTTAAAGAAAATGGATTGGGAGATCTTAGCATGAATGACATTATACAACTTGCCATCCATGATGTCGACGCAAGATATTTGAACGAAATGAGAGCTGTTGGGTATAAGGATTTAGACCATCGTGATATTGTACAGGCTCGCATCCATGACGTCGACCCAGACTATATTAAAGAACTTAAAGCGCAAGGTTTAGAAGATTTGGATATCCGGGAGGTTGTACAGTTTGCTATTCATGACATTGAGGTTGATGATATCAAAGCTTTTAGAGCTGCTGGATTCGATATAGATAATCAAGATATCATTCAGGCGGGCATCCACGATGTTTCGGCTAGATATATCAAAGAAATGAGAGCAATGGGTTTTGAGGATGAAGACTTAGATGAGTTTATTAAAGCCAAAATCCATGGTGTTAATCCTTCTTTTATCAAACGTGCGAGGGATAGAGGGCATAATCCTAAATCACTTCGGGA
>JAHDHW010000199.1 GCA_020631105.1 Saprospiraceae bacterium
TTTTTTTTTCATATATTTCCAATTGAAAATCAATCACTGACCCAATCGACCATTTGATGCTATGAATAATCTGCAATGGATTAAATTAAAGCGAGATTTCGAAGAGCAGCGTGTCGTGCTGATGATCGGACCGCATTTGGCCGAAACGGAGGTCAATGGTGAAATCGAACCCATGCAGGATGCTTTAGCGGCCTACCTCGCTGATTTCCTGGACCAGGAAGGGGTCGAATATGATGCAACAGCACGTAAAAACCTGTCGTATATCGCACTGCGATTCCTCAGTATCAAGGGCGCCCGTAGGGTAGACCTGGAAGATCTTAGTAAAGACTTCATTGAGCAAAATGCGACCAATATTCCAGAGGTATACCGTTGGCTGGCTCAATTACCCATTCATCTTATCATCAATACGAATACGGACGATTATCTACAACGTGCCTTTCTGGAAGAAGGAAAGCAACCGGTGTCTCGATATTATAATTTCAGAAGAGAGGTAGAAGATCCCATTGATATGGATCGGATAAATTCGGATAGCCCATTGATTTATAATCTCTTTGGATCACTAGGGGATAAAGAGTCTATGGTGTTGACCGATGAAGATCAATTGGAATTTGTCCGTAGCGTAGTGAAGGATAACCCAAAGATTCCGGACGAAATATTAGGACAATTTGATGATCGGAAAACTTACCTTTTCTTTGGATTTAATCTGGAAGCCTGGCAGTTTCGTTTATTGCTGGATGGCTTAGAACTCAAAGAAAAGAACACTACGCTTTCTCCCAAAGCAGAACGCTATCCTTTGAGCGCGAGTACCAAAGCGTTTTATCAGGAACGGTTCAATTTTCATTTTATCGAAAATAATGCGGATGCTTTTCTGGGAGAACTCAAAGAAAAAACGATTGCTCCTGCCCAGGAATCTAATGATAAAACCGAGAAAGTCTTTTTGCTTTATCATTCCAAAGATGAAGACTTTAAGAACGAATTAGAAAATAACTTAAGCCAGCTTATCAAGAACAATGAACTGGAACTCTGGTACCCACAAAAATTTATCGGAGGAACAGATGATGCGGAAGTTCTGGAATGCCTCCGGGATGCAGATATCGTCCTACCATTAATGAGTCCTAATTTTTTGGCGGATCTTGATTTAATGGATCGACTTTTACCGCTTGCTGCCGAACAAGAGCGGCAAGGTAAATGCATCCTTCGGCCGATCGTCGCCCGGCCTTGTGACTGGCGCGAAAATGCTTCTCTACGGACTAAAGCTCCTTTTCCTGAAAATAGCGAAGCCATCACCAGTAATTACTGGAATACCAAAGATGATGCTTATTTCAACATTGTACAATCCCTCAAAAAACTGTTGAAATAATGAGTGTCAATACCAACAAAAGCCGTTATCCGGGTATTCGGGCCTTCGAAAAAAACGAGCGCCATGTTTTCTTTGGACGAAGAACCGAAGCAAAAAAATTATTCAACCTCGTCAAAGCGAAGCCACTTGTGGTACTTTTTGCGAAGTCCGGAATTGGTAAAAGCTCTTTGATTAATGCGGGACTTGAACCGCTACTCGAACAGGACTATTATCAGATTGTCAAAGTTCGTTTACAGACCACTTCTATCTCCTCGGTAGAAATGGTTAAAAATGAACTTAAGCCCTTTCTCAACGAAGCAAAACTAGCAACACATACTAAAGGCAAAGCTGGTTTTTGGGAAACCTTGCGCGCTTGTGAGTTTGAAAGAAATGGAGAAGCTCTAACGCCAGTTTTGGTTTTCGATCAGTTTGAAGAGTTTTTTGAACATGAAAAAGCGGACCAGGAAGAGTTGACCAGTGAGTTAGCGGACATGGTGAGCGATCGCCTGCCGGAACGAATTCGGGAAAGTCTGCGAGCGATACCTTTTCGCGATCGAACACCAGAGCAGTTAGATTGGCATTCACCCATCCCCGTCAAAATCATTTTTGCCATCCGCTCGGATCGGATGAGTCTGATGGATGATATGTCCACCAAGATCCCAAGTATTCTTCATAATCGTTTTCAGTTGAAACCCTTAGGGATTAACGCAGCCAAAGAAGCGATTGAAGAACCAGCAAAAGCTTTAGGTGATCATTTTGATACGCCGAGTTTCACCTATGATCCAACGGCGCTTCGAATCATGTTGGAGTACTTAAAAAACACCAAAGAAGAAATTGAATCTTTCCAGTTACAATTACTTTGTCGAAATATTGAACGGACGGTGCTTCGAAAAGGACAAGCAGATTATGTGGTTAAAGAAGGAGATTTTGGAGGCGCGGACGGGATTAAGTCTATTCTCAATAATTATTATGAGCAGGAGATCAACGAACTGGAGCAACCAGAACAACAAGTCGCCCGAAAGTTTATAGAAGAAGGCCTGATCTTAGCTGGCCGCCGTGTCGGGATTAGTGAAGGTGTAGAGGAACAATCCTATGGTGTGAATAAAGATTTACTTGCAAAATTATTAGCCAGCCGATTAATCAGAGCAGAGAATACTCACCTGGGCAGAAGTTATGAATTAAGCCATGATACTTTGGTAGCCCCAATTCTGGAATCTTATGAAATCCGGCGAAGAGAAGAAGATCGAATAGCATTAATAGAACGAGAGAAAGAACAAAAGGAGCTCCTTGCGGTGGAACGCAAGAAAAGACGAAGAGCCATGCTGTTAGCTGCGGCTGGATTCTTTTTGTTTTTATTATCTGCTGCTGCCGGTTTTTATGCAGCTAGACAAACTGCAATAGCAGAAGATGCTACTGCCGAAGCGAAAAAAGCAAAGAAATTCGCAATCGAACAAAAACAAGCCGCCGAATCTGCCCTCGCTCAGGTGGAAGAAGCGCAGCTCGAAATGGCAAGAGCAAATCTCGAAAATGGAAAATCCAATCTGGACCTTGGTAATTATCAAGTCGCCGTCCAGAACTTTAATACCGTTTCTGAATTAGAGACTTCGTTAACCGATAGTATTAAACAAGCCAATACAGCGCTTTTTGAACAGGCCGATCAGTTGAAGACTTCAGCTATCAGAAGAGGAGGCGTCGCAAATCAATTTCAAAATTATATGCGCTTAGGAGAAAAAGCATTAACGGATAAGGAGTTTAAAGTTGCTTATTCTAATTTTAAAAAAGCACAAAGATTAAATGCTAGCGCAACTGATAACCGCGAGGCGGGCTTAAAACTTGATGAAGTTGCCAACCAATTGGTTCCACAATTTAAATCTGAACTCAATAAGGCAGAGACCTTTATCCGGGCCGAGAGTTGTCAGCAAGCTCGTAAGAATATTCGTAATGCGGAATCTATTAAGAACTTAATCCCACAGAATAAAATTCAACGTGCTGACTTAGCAAAACTTGCCCGTCTGAAAAATCAGTGCCGATAAAATAATTATGATGAAATATCTATTTCTATTGTCAACTCTACTGTTTAGTGCTGGCCTTCTGGCTCAGGATTGTTACTCAACGTTTTTAAATAAGGGAGTCGAAGCTTTCAATTCTCTGGATTTTGAGAGTGCACTCAACCAATTCGAAGCTGCCAAAATCTGTGATGATGCACCAGGAGATAATGAGGTCAACGATTGGATCACTAAAACCCAGTCTGGATATATTGATGCGATCAAAGCAGCCAGAGACGAAGCCCTTCAATTAAAATCTGAAGCCATTGCACTGAGATTTTTTGTAAAAGGACAGGAAAGAGAATTTAAAGGTTTTTACCTCGAAGCAATGGACAATTATGATGATTGTGTTGTAGAACAACCAAAAGATACTTTGTTTCGAGAGCGTAGAGCACAATTGGCCATGAGTGAGAAAGTCGCTCAGTTTGAAAAAGCGGTTGCTGATTTAGAATTCTTGTTAGAGAATGGTAATCCACAAAAGAAATCGGAATATAATGATGACCTGGCCTATGCGCTAGAACAATTGAATGATTTTGATGGAGCAATTGTTGCACAAACCCGTGCAGCTGAAGTGGGTACCAACGAACAAAAAAGAATTTATAATTCCAAGGTTCAATTATTAGAATCTAAAAACCCCAAGTCCAATGATGGAACATTCAGGTCTGATCCTCTTCCCAAAAGCGAAGCTGCCTTTATTAGAGTTAACCGCCAAAAAGGTTATGCTAATTGCACCTTAAATATTCGATTGAAGATAGATGGTAAATCGCTCCCCATGAGTAATGGTCAAATTAGTTTGCAAGGCATAAAACCAGGCACTTATCCCTACGAAATTACCGGAGATGTCTCTTGTAATGGCTCTCCAAATTGGCCAGCCATTGGAAAAGGAACTTTAATCGTAAGGGATGATACGGTTTATTACCTCTATTGGGAAAAAACTAAATATGGCAATTGCGATATGTGGATCAATAACTATTAATAACAAAAGTCGGATTTACTTATGTGGAGGTGTCTAATTTTACTATCGCTTTTTTGTGTATCCAAAAGTGATTTGTTTGCACAGGATTGTTATCAATTGTTTTATGAAAAAGGAGTTCAGGCTTATAATGCCCTGGATTTTGAAACGGCAATTAATCAATTCAAAGCAGCTAAAATTTGCGATGACCTTCCATCAGGAAATGATGTCAACGATTGGATCACTAAAGCTCAAAATGGTTACATCGATGCGATTAAAGCAGAACAGTCTAAAGCCCAGTCGCTGGCCTTAACGGCCAAGTCAATTCTAGAGCTTTTAAAGAAAGAGAATGGGACCAAAGCTTTTCGCTACGCTCAATTCGCCCTGGAAAAAGAAGATACTCCAGAAGCCCGGGCTGCCCTCTACGAGTGCTACTATCAACTGGAAGAACCGACGAGAAAGAATTTCTACGTTAGAGATATACAAGCCTTCCCTGGCTTAAATAATAGTATCCGCAATGCTGGATTCTTGGATAAAGGCAAATCGATTTTTGTTTTTGGAGAGATGGATGACGTTGTTCGATTATTTGATTTTGAAGGCAAATTGATTGCTGATTTAGAATCTTCAGTTCACTGGTTTGATGAATCTGCCTATAGTCCTGAGACCGGATTATTGCTCACAACACAAAAGATAAACAAACGCTATCACTTAATCGCACATATTCTTAAGGATAACCAACTCTCCGACTCGCCGGTATTTAGCTATCCCTCTCCGGCAGGAGATATCACTGCTGCCGCAGTTTCTAAGGATGGGCAAAGGGTAGTAGTTAGTTTTTATGATGGGACTTCGCACGTTTTGGATGCTAAAGGGCAGTTACGCTACATGCTACCAGCTGAGAAAAGAGGCGCCATTCATTTGTCTTTTTCCGATCGGTATGAGGTTGCAATATCCCATGATCGTCCTGTCAAGGTATTTAGACTGGATGCGAATGATTATAAAGTTCTGCTGGATACTATCGAAACCGGAATGTATAATACTAAAGTACGCTTATCTTCCAAGGCAAAGTATTTGATGACCGGACATGGCAGAAGATCTAATCTCTGGAATGTAGCTGGAGACAGTACCATTTATAGAACGAAGAATCTGAGTTTTCAAAATGATATTGGCAACTTCTCTGCCGATGAAAAACAAGCAACTTATGGCAACGGATATTTTGACCTCGAGCAAAAACGAATGTTATACAGGTTTTCTTCTGAAGTAAGAAATGTTGCGCTCTCTCCGGATGCCCGAAACTTAGTTGCCAATACCGGAACAAACAAAGCCAGACTATGGAGAGATCAAAAGAGTAACCAATCTTCAGAGTATGGAGTACTTGGTGGGCATAAGGACTTTATTCGGCAAATAGCTTTTTCTCCGGATAGCTCACATGTACTGACCGCTTCAGCCGATAACACGGTGAAGATTTGGAATATGAAAATATTTGCTGCTGAGAAGGTTTGGAGTCTCGGTAAGGTGCTCGGTTCTTTTACTAATATCGATACCACCTTTATTGCGGCTACCAAAGGAAACCAGCTTATCTTTTATACAGAGGGTGGGGAATACAGCCATCGATATTGGCTCCCTGTTGAAACGATTAAATCGGTATCGCCTAATGGTAAGTATATCTTTGCTAATGTAGAAGATGGTTTTGAAGTATACAAGCATGATCTGAAAAGTCGATTTGTAGATTATGCCTCCGGTATAAGGAGTACAGATACCGTGCAGATGGTCCGGTTTTTATCTGATGATCGCCTGGTTTATTATACTGATCAGGATTTTTCCTATAGTTTACAGATTTGGAATTTTCAGGAAGGAGGAGCAGAGTATCTCAGTGGTTATGATACAGAGTTAATTGCACTTAACTGTAGTCCGGATCAGGAGCATATCGCTGCAATTAACCGCCAGGGTAAGGCTTTTCTTTGGAAAGCGATAAAAGGGCAAAAGCCGGAATTGATTCGTTCCTGGGTGCCACATCCTGATTATGGCTGCCGCAATATTAACTTTACAAAAGATGGCTCAAAGATCATCACCTCAGGCTATGATAACTTAGCTAATATCTGGACTTTGGAGGGTGTTTTAGAAACCCGATTGATTGATCATATTGATTATGTCAATAATGTAGATGCGACACCAGACGGTAAATATCTAGTGAGTGCTTCCAAAGACCGCAGCACCAAGCTTTGGACTAGTGAAGGGGAGTTGTTAGTGACGCTTATTGGCTATGATTTGAGTGTGGAATCTGCTCGTTTTTCTGAAAATGGCAAGTACGTGATTACTAATTTTGTAGACGGTACCATGATGATCTGGCCTTTTGAGCCGGAGTTGATTATTGATAGAATAGAAGCTTATCAGATTCCACCGCTGAGCCCTGATGAAAAAGCTAGGTATGAATGAGATGTTAAGTAGAAACCTGAGACAACTATATGCCTTTACATTTATAATAAAAAAACCTATCTTTGTTTAGTTATTTTACCATAAATAGCACCCCACCGATATAATTACCCTCCCAGAATTTACGAATCTGACCGACCTTTGTGTCGGAAGAACATACAATCTTTGACCATGAACGTACTATACAGCAACCTGTATTCCGGGTTATTCATTTTCCTTTTTTGCTTATCTTTTTCTAGTGTCCAAGCTCAAAAAAGCGCTGGGGGTGTACCTGTTGGCTTACAGCCAGACTTTAGAAATGTCCTTTCTGAGCAGAAAATCGAACAAGTTAATGTACCAAAGCTTGACATGGCGGAAGTTCGTCGACAGGACGAGGCCAGGGGAGAAGCGCGTTTTGCAGCTGCTATTGATGTTGATTATGCAATGGGCCAGCAAGGTACCTGGACAGATTTACCCAATGGAGATCGTTTATGGCGCTTAAAGCTAAATGCCCAGGGAGCTAAAGGAATATTTGTGATGTACGATGATTTCTATATGCCAGTAGGTGGACGTATGTTTATGTATGACCCGGCAGGAAATCAAATCAAAGGTGCTTACACTCGAATGAATAACACCTCAACCGGTCGTTTCTTAACAGGTATGATTAAGGGCGAAACTGCCATCCTTGAGTATTACGAACCTTTTACTGCAAGAGGTCAGGCCATTATTGATATTGCAAAAGTATACTACGCCTATGAGACGGATTTCGAACCAGAAGTCCCGGAAGGCACTTTTCGAACTTTCTCAGGAGGCGGTTATGGTGATGCCTTAAGTTGCCATATTAACATTAACTGCGATGAAGGGGCAGAGTGGCAAGAACATAAGCGAGGAGTTGCCAGAATGCTTCGAGTTTATAATATAGGTATGGGATGGTGTAGCGGATCATTAATTAATAATACAGCTCAGGATGAGCATCCGTATTTTTTAAGTGCTTTCCATTGCTTTGCAGAAAGTGCTACTGTAGATGCCTTCTTGGATTTATGGCGTTTTGATTTTAAATATGAATCCGCCAGTTGCGCTGATCCGGCAAGTGAGCCAGAGGCTCAATCATTGCTAGGCTGCAATTTTATATCAGGCTGGGAAGATTCTGATTTTATGTTATTAGAATTAACGGAGACGATTCCGGCATCTTATAATGTACGCTTTAATGGCTGGAACCGGACTGCAAGTCATCTACCGGATACAACCACGATTATTCACCATCCACAGGGTGATATTCAAAAGGTATCTCGCGACTTTGATGATGTTTCTGTTTATAATAATTCAATCAACTGGAATAATAACGTAATTACGCCTCCTGGCCACCATTACTTATCCTTTATGGATGAAGGAACTTTTGAAAACGGTTCATCTGGCTCGAGCTTATTTGATGAAGAGGGGAGAATCACTGGCCAGCTACATGGCGGTAACGCCAGTTGTAGTTCTGTTCAGGCTTTCTTTGGTCGCTTGTCTGTTAGTTGGGCAGATGGTCCAGATAGTGGAAGTCGCTTAGAAGAGTATCTTGATCCGCTAGGGACTGGAGTATTGGTTCTGGATGAGTTAGAACCAACAGTCGGAGATGTAATAACCATTAGTGGCAATGTTCAGGCCCGAACTGGTCAAAACATGGCGAATGTCTCTATTGAAATTTCAAGTGATAGCGATACCTATATGACGTCAACTGACGTCGATGGAAATTACAGCATTGAACTTCCTCAGGGACCTAGTTATTCAGTCAAGGCAGTAAAGGATGAAATGCCCAAAAACGGAGTGTCAACTCTTGATCTGATTTTAGCTCGAAGAGATATTTTATTGATTGAGCAATTCGAAGATCCACTGCAAAGAGAAGCCATGGATATCAATAATAATGGTAGCCTGAGTACAATAGATTTAATTCAGATTCGTAGAGTGATCCTTGAGATTGATGATAGTTTTTCTCCTGATGCTTCGTGGAGGTTCCGCAATATACAAACCGGGATAACTTCTGATGCAGTAGTCGACCTGATCGGTCTGAAACTCGGAGATGCTAATGGGAATGCGAATCCAAATTAGAACAGCTAAAGAAGCATACTTTTAAATCATAATAATAGCCCCCGTTGATCCCCGGCGTAGCTCAGCGAATGTAAATAATTATTATTCGCAGGCATTCACTCTGACCAAAACC
>JAHDHW010000337.1 GCA_020631105.1 Saprospiraceae bacterium
TTTCTTGTAATCCAGAGGAAAAATTTATCACTTCAAGTGATGCTAAATTGGAGTTTTCGCTGGATACGCTCCGTTTTGATACGGTATTTACCGAGCGTGGCTCTGCTACGCGGATTCTAAAGGTTTTTAACCCACATGATGAGTCTATTCGAATTTCTAATATCCGCTTGGCAGATGATGCATCGCCTTTTCGAATTAATGTCGATGGTATCTCTACTAAGTCGATTGATGATGTAGAAATTGCAGGGAAAGATAGTTTATATATTTTCGGAGAAGTGACGATTGATCCGGATGCCCCGCTTTCCAACAGTCCTTTTGTGATTTATGAGGATTTACTTTTTGAAACAAATGGAAATGACCAGGTGGTTAAGCTGGAAGCCTGGGGGCAAAATGCCATATATATTCCAAACCGTTTTAGCGCAGATAGTTTGAATCTGATTACCTGTGATGGCGGAGAGATAACCTTTGGGAATGAAAAGCCCTATGTGGTTTTTGGTGTATTGTTTATCGATAATTGTACCCTGGAAATTTTGGAAGGCGCTCGTATTCATTTCTTCGGTGGTTTTGCACGGATTGAAAACGAAGATGGAAGCTTTACTACCTATAATGATGGTTTACTGTTTATCCTGCCTGGTGGGAAACTCAAAGTTCGGGGAACCATAGAAGATCCCGTAATTTTTGAAGGGGATCGTCTGGAAGAAGATTTTCAGGATGTGCAGGGGCAATGGGCTGGTATTCGTCTGGGAGCAGGAAGCTCCGGTCATGAACTGGAAAATGCAATTATCAAGAATTCAATTGTGGGGATCAGAGCCGATTCGACCAATGTATCCTTAAAAAATGTACAAATGGTCAATACCTCAAGTAGTGGTCTACTCAGCGTTCGTGCGAATATCACTGCGGAGAATTGTTTGTTTCATAGCAATAGTGGCAATGCTGTTCAGTTGGAGTACGGTGGTAATCATAACTTCCGTTATTGTACCTTGGCAAGCTTTGGGGTAGATGCTTCTGCTTTACGTATGACAAACTTATTATGCCTGGATCAGTTTTGTTCCGAGTATCTGACGAATCCCCTCAATGCTACTTTTGATAACTCTATTGTCTTTGGTTCGCGGAGAGATGAAATTTCACTCTTTGGAGCACCGGAAGATCCTTTTAATTACAAACTCAATAATTGTATTGTCCGCGTAGACGAATTAGATGATGCCGATGGCAATTATACCGATTTCTTTGAGCGTTGTGAGCCATGTATTAATGCGACTTTTGGTGATCCGATTTTTGCTAATGTGGATGAGGATGATTACAGCCTGGATACTTTGTCTCTTGCAGAGAATAATGCGCTTCCTATCGATTTTATTCAACTGGATATTGCGGGTAATGAACGGGATATGGAGACGCCGGATATTGGGTGTTATGAGTATCAGTATGAGTAGTTTGGTTAGTG
>JAHDHW010000200.1 GCA_020631105.1 Saprospiraceae bacterium
CATTAAAATAGAAAAGCCCTTCCCACTTTTCAGCAGAAAGGACATTTTCAGTTTTCTCAGTAAAATTCTTTATATGTAGAGCCCAGCAGTTCTTACAACAAACCACTTTGCATCCTATTATTTATTAATCCAAATCACAATCATTCGTAAAGCCAGTCGCATCAAAAGTTGTGATCTTACGACCTTCTTTGCCATCTCGTTCTGCTACGATATGCAGATCATTTACTCCGGAGCCATCGCGTTTAGGGGTACAATATTCAAACAGATAAAATGCATTGGCCTGATCTGCAATCAGATTTGCGATCTCTTCAAACTTCTCCGTTAATACCTCAGTATCATTTGCAAATGCGAAGGATGTCTTTCCTATTTTGCGCAGTACTGTTTCGTCAATTTCAGAGCCCAATCCAATCGTATAAAAATTAATCCCATCAGAGGCCTGGTCTACGATATTATAGGCATCTTCTTTAGCGTATCGAGCTGCCTGATCCGTTCCATCCGTAAACATAATGATCGAGAAAGCACTCAATACATCAGAGTTTAGAGAAACATTGATCTGGTTTTCCGCCATCGTTGCACTCTTGATCACCGCTCCAAAAAGATCCGTAGAACTATCATTACTTATCTCTGGTGTAATGGTATTAATTGCATCTATCAAGGCTGTTTCATCTTCTGTAAAATCAATCAAAGGATGCAAAGCATCGCGTCCATCAAACCACCAGATTCCAACCATGTTTTTGGTCTTAGAATCTTCCGTAAATAAATTATCAATAAATGCAGTAGATGCTTCTTTAAGTTCATTCAAACTACCACTCAATACACTACCACTTAAATCTAATACTAACATTGTTCGATATTCGAACACTTGACTGTTATCAGATAGCTTTCGCGTAGTCTCCGCTTCGCTCAATAGTTTCTCCTGATCGTCATTTCGGCCTTGCTCATAAATTCTAAAGTTGTCCTCAGTCAGACCAGCAACGGGTACACCATCTTTAGTTTCAACTTTAAAAAATACAGACACCCGGGACGGAGGACTTACGTACTGTTCTTGTATCGTTATGATCAAATCCTGATTGGAAGATTGATCAAAAGGCACCACATCATCCTTTCCACAGGAGAGGGCTACAAATAATAAGCTTAGAATCGGAATAAATAACTTCATTGATCTCATCGCTGAGGGATTTTAAGGTCAGAACCTGAATACCATGCTCTAACAGATTTAAAAAAATCACAATATTTCAATAACGAAAATTGCGCCATATTTCAGTATTAAGGATTTATTAAAGTTGGATTCACCCCTATCAATAGAGCTGACTTTAACGTATCGTTAATACTAATGGACAACTGGAATGCGTAAATGTGTGGTTATGTTTATTTAGAACAATGGCGCGGAGCAAACACTTGAAAGGATAACTAACAGCTTGGTCATCTTGTGTTAATCTGTTGGTTTTCCTGAAAAAATGTACTTATTGCACCATGCTTTAACTTTTAGCTACTGGAATTTCAAAGGCTTTTTCATTAACTTGAAAGATAACTTTCGATCATGAAATGCCTTACTCCCCTACTATTACTCTTCTTTTCTCTTTCCACTACTTTCGGACAAGACATTAACGAACCTATTATCAAAAAAAGTATATTCTTCGGAGGTGGAAGTTATTATATTGATTCCGAACAATTGGATGAACTAAATGAATGGATCGAAAGTATTGAAGAACCTGAGCTCTACGAAGTTTTGGTCCATGGGCATACAGACAATATCGGAAGTATGGAATACAATCAATGGCTCTCAGATATGAGAACGGATGCCGTAATTCAAAGAATTAAGGTCAATGGAATTCCGGATGAATTTATCTTTGAAAAAGACTTTGGAGAGGAGCAACCCGTTTATGATAATCGTACCTGGCAAGGTCAGCGGATGAATCGGCGAGTGGATATTGTATTTAAGAAATTAGAGATGTGATTCAATTATCAATTATCGATGTTCAATGACCATTAAGCCTGTTCATTGAACATCGATAATTGTACATTGCTTTAGAGTGTTTTTATTCGCAGGTTCTTCCATTTCACTTTGATCCCACCTCCATCGTGTATCTGCAAGGCAATCTGGCCGGTAGCAGCACCGATTTTTTCATCCTTTAGACTAATCATCTCCTGTCCATTCAACCAGGTCGTAACCTGATCACCGACTACTCTGATTTTCATCATATTCCACTCTCCCATTTTCAAATGTTTGTCCAGGGCTTTATCTGGCTTGATCAACCATCCACGACCATAAGATTCATAAATACCTCCGGTATCATGATCAGGTGGAGCAACCTCAGCTTGCCAGCCAGTGATCTTCGTACCTTCGATGGAGGATCGGAAGAAAACGCCACTATTTCCATTAGCTTCTTGCAAGAAGTTAACGGTCAATTCAAAATCTTTATACGCTTTCGTTGTTGCTAAATAACCATATTGCGCATCCGGCCCACTCTCTGAGATTAACATCCCATCTTCAACGTACCATTTTTCGGTACCGTAAATTTCCCATCCACTCAGGTCTTTACCATTAAATATAGACGTTCCAACTGCCGATTGAGTAGAGGAACAGTCCTGAAATAAAAATATAAATGCAAATAAGCTAAGCGTTGTTAATAGATACTTTTTCATAGTTCATTGATAATTGAAGTGAATTAGACTTTTAAAAATAAGCCTGAGTAAGTTAAAAAGAAATTCGCTCTAAGCTAAATAATTAAGATAGGAATACAAGGTAGTGCTAATAACAAACACAAGCACAAGAATTAATCGCTAAGTCTTGTAAGAATAGTCGAATTATACTTGAGATAAAGTTCTACTTCAGGTCAAAAAGACTATCAACCCCAATCGTCCGCTCCACCGTAAAGCCTTCTGCAAAATCATAATTCAAAGGTCGACCAAAGACCCGGTTCTTTGCTTTTACACTTTCAAAGAAATTTTGAGTAGAGATAGGTGATTCCGGCTCGTTGGACTTAGGATCGTAAAACTGCGATCGGAAACAAAGAATAGCTTCCATTTTGGCTTCGATATGATCCGTAATATCGATCACAAAATCTGGTTCAATATGATAATCCTGAATGTAATGATAAACAGCTTTCGGCCGCCAGCGATCATAAGCTTGTCCTTCCTCATCGAGGATCTCTACTTTGATCAATCCGGCAATAAAACAGGCATCAGAGATTAACTTGGAAGCACGACCATGATCAGGGTGTCGATCACTGACCGCATTGGCCAATACGATCTCCGGGCGATACTTACGGATCATCTTGGCAATCTTTCGAAGGTTCTCATCATTATGCTCAAAGAAACCATCCCGCATATCAAGATTTTCGCGAAATAAAGCCCCCATCTTTTTAGCAGAATTATTGGCTTCGATAGTTCGTAACTCGGCACTACCCCGGGTACCCAATTCTCCTCGGGTCAAATCCACAAGTCCGGCAGTCTTGCCCTCTGCAATCATTTTGATAAGTGTCCCACTACAGGATAGTTCCACATCATCCGGATGTGCACCAATGGCTAGAATATCTACTTTCATAAGTTGAGCACTGCTTTATTTAGCCAACAATGTATCAATTTTTTTCTTAATCTTTCGGCTGGTAGGTGAGGTGATTGAATAATAGTAATCTACCACTTGCCCGGATTTATCGACGAGGTATTTATGAAAGTTCCATTTTGGAGCAGAATTTACCTTACCGTTTTTTGACTTATCAGATAAGAAATCAAAAAGCGGATGTGCTTTACTGCCTTTGACATGGACCTTATCAAAGATTGGATATTTTGCTTTGTATTCGATCATACAAAACTGTTTTAAAGATTCACCTTCAAGTGGTTCCTGACTTCCAAAGTCATTAGACGGAAATGCCAGTATCTCAAAGTCTTCGTCCTGATACTCTTCATAAAGACTTTCCATCGCATCAAGCTGTGGCGTAAATCCACACTTACTTGCTGTATTTACGATCAAAAGTACTTTTCCTTTATACTCTTCGAGTGAAACTTCGTTACCGTCAATATCCTGAGCAGTAAATTGGTGGATGCTTTTAGTTGTAGCCATTGTAATTTATAATTTGTAATAAGTAAGTTGGGCGGATTTTTCAATAAGCTATTTAACTAACTATTTAGGCGCTTAATAGTTCATTAGCGAAGCAAAGTAATATCTCCGGCATAGGTGCCCTGTTCCACTTCTCCGACAGGATTCGTACGAGAGTACTCAATTAAAAAAAAGTAAGTATCGGCCGGACTGGGCACACCCTTGTGATTACCATCCCATTGATCAGCGAAAGTATTACCCTCGAATACAACATTCCCCCAACGGTTAAACACCTTGAGAGAATAGGTATCAAAGGAGCAATTACTATAGGGGTAAAAAGTATTATTAGTGGATTCATTTGGTGTAAAAACATTAGGTGCATCAATATGACATTCGAAGCATAATACCGTATCTACCTGAATATCCGCCGAGGCGATTCCACAGTCATTGGATACTGTAACCCTAAAGTATCCAGGGCGATTGACCAGCTGAATACTATCCGAATTTCCATTTATCCAAACAAAAGTTTCGTGATCCTGCCCATTCGCATTTAGGATAAGTTCATCTCCGGCACAAATAATCGTATCATTACCTAGACTTACAACTGGAGGAATCAATACATCCACATTGATGGTATCCGAACCAACACAACCGTCTTGATCAATAGTTACCCAATAAGCTCCCGCGTTATCCACTTCCAGCGTCTCCGATGTACTACCATCATTCCAAAGGAAATTGGCTCCCGCATTAGCATCGGGTGAAAGCACCACAAATTCATCCTGGCAAATAGTCGTATCCGCACCGAATATATCTCCAAAGTAAAAATCCACCTCTACTGTATCCCTCGCATAGCAATTACCAATGCGTATCTCAAGCCAATAGGTTCCAGCTTCTTCGGTATAAAAGTAAGTGAAGTTCGAGCTATCAGACCAGGTATATGTAGCATCTTCTACCAAGTTTGGTAGAATCAATACATCCTCACCTGCACAGATTGTGGTATCGGCCCCAAGGTTCGCTTCAAATAATTCATTCTCATATAAGACTTCGAAAGTATCTCTTCCTACTGCGCAGCCATCCGCAACTTCCAGCCAGTAGGTCCCTTCCTCAATGACCTCGATCAGGGTATCTGTACTACCCGTTGACCAAAGTTGACAGGGATAGTTTTCTGCTAAATTTTCAATCGTCACTTCCGTAACATCCTCACAATTAATGAATACCTGATCCGGCAAATCCAAAGGGAGCGTTTCTTCTGAATTATAATAAAAAAGATTATCCGTAAAATTACCAAAGCGTAAAAAGGGCTCGTTCGTTGGTTGAGATAGTTCCATCACCGGACCATGAAAATTAGCTTCTTCTCCTTTGATATTTGGAGACTCTACAACAAATACCCGGGTGGGTTCGTCCTGATTTCCATAGTGATAGGGTAAATAGATTTTGCCATCGGGACCAATTTGAGCGGTGCTGTTTAAGGTCGGCCCCGGAGCAGGCTCGGAATGAATAATGGTTTGTCCATTAAATAAGGACGGATTATCCAAATCATATTGAATGCAGTAAAAAGTTAAGACAGATGAATTATTAACGCCCGCATTTACAATAGTAAAGTAATACAGAAACCTTCCACTGGGCGAAAAAGCAATTGGAAATAATGCACTGATCCCTATACTGGAATTCAGGTTAACATAATCTCCCAACACTCCTGTTTCTTTATCAAAATCAAAAAGATAATCCCCGCAAAGAATCCGATTACCGTCCGGTGTAAAGCGGATCATCCCTCCCAGCCAGTTGGCGCAATCCACATCTTCCGGAATTGCCGTAACGATTGGCGCTTCTATCCCGTCAGCCGTTACCTTAAATACATAAAAACTGTCTCTTACGCTCGCATCATTTGCCACGAAGCCATGACCGGATCGGGCGAAAAGCCAGTAATCCTGACAGTTGGCGTGCATAGTCGCTGACATATGTTCAAAGGCCGGAGTTAATAATTTTATGTTTCGCTGAGTTACAGCTCCTAAACCTCCGTCGGCCGACATATCAATCTCGAAATACGAAAGCCCTCTACCCTGCGGGAATGGGTTATAATCCTGTTGCAAAGTCTCCAGTTCATCAATGGTAAACATATAGTACAGACTATCGCTCCCCGGTTTTCGCAGACTAACAGCACCTTGAGTCGCAGAATAACCTCCACCTTCTAGGGCACCTAGTTCTCCACCCATCATCACTTCATGGTTGCGGTTCCAGACATAACCAAAAACAGAGCTGTCTACTCGCCCTCCGGCATTTGAATAGAAAAGAAGGTTACCCGATTTATCCGACATGACGGTACTCGCCTCATAACTAAAAATTGCGGAGCTGTTATCCACAACGGGCTGACCACCAGTGAAGTCTAAGCCAAAGCCATTACCAAAGTACCAGTGATTAGCCGCCTGGCGTTCGATCTGGGCATAGGCGGGTTGGCCGACCAGGACGCTTAGCCCAGCGAATACTAAAAAGAAAAACATCCTTGATCCTTGGAGCATCCGTTTCAGTTTTTGACTACATCAATATAGCGATTGTTCATAGGAATTTATAATGCACTTCGTGGAGATAGGGTTTTAAGTTGTGAGACTGACAGATTACTAAGTGATTTAATTAAATAATCCTTAATACCTCCTTATTGCTATTTGTAACAATAGTTTTATACACTAGCCTTTTTATTCAAATCGCCGGTATTTAAACTTCCAGGCAAAGTCTATGCTTATTACATGCTCGTAACGATTACTTGGATCTACATTCGTTCGATAAAAGGAAGGACGATAGACTATCCCCATATGAAACAATCGTCCTAATTGGTATTGTACAGGAAACACAAAGCCCGGTGAAAAGGAAATACGGCGAATATTTGGTCCTGAGTTAGGAATATCAGTCCCCGGATTAAAGAAGTATACGTTCTTCGCATAGCTTAATCCATAACCAATAGACAATCGTTTGATGCGGTGATTATGTGTCAAGCCCCAATAAGAAGAGGACAGTTCCTCATATGCTTCGAATCGATCCAGGGGCACCGGAAAGAAAACCGGAAAATCAATCATTGCCTGCCAGTTAAGCGCAAAGTATCTATCGGCTCTGTAGTAATATTCGACACCAGCTCCAATACCCAAAAAGCCGGCACTAGCTTGTACACTCTGCCCTTCCGGCTGAAAGTAAAAACTATTGAAATAAGGGATGAATGCCTGAATATAAATATCTCCTTTGTTACGCTGATAAAAGAATGGGAAGTATTCAGGTCGGTCATTCGACATATCAACATGAACCTTTCGATCATAGTCCCAACGTTTTGGAGATTTATTATCTTTTATCGTTCCAAGCCCAAAGTTATAAATGAAGTTCAGATAATAAGTGCCGGAGTTTTTGGGATACAATAGAATTTCTTTACGAATGCTATCCGTCTGCACTGTAATCAGGGCAGGTTCGTTTTTTCTTTCTAAATATAATTGGGTTTTATTCTTAAAAGTGAGAAAGGTGTCCTGATCCATAATCACTAAGCTGGGCTCATTCGTAATCACATCAACATCAGTAAAGCGGCTATTCAACATCGTTGCGCAAGAGGAGCACATCAATAGAATCACGCAGAAGAGTGTTATAAATTTCATAGCTTTTGGCAAAGTAGTGTATTAAAAACAAAACGATTCCACCTTCGTAAACGCTTCCGCCGTGTAGATTTAGTCACAACCAAAAATGCCCGAGGTAGTATTTCCTCGGGCATTTTCATATTACTTTATCCTGTCTTTTCTAGAATCGTATCAAAGCCGATCCCCAGGTAAATCCACTACCAAAGGCAGCAAGACATACCAGGTCGCCTTCTTTTACCGCTCCAGCTTCCCAGGCTTCACAAAGCGCAATTGGAATAGATGCTGCCGTAGTGTTTCCATACTTCTGGATATTATTCCATACCTGATCATCTCGGAGTCCCATTCTTTTTTGCACAAACTGGCTGATCCGAAGGTTGGCCTGATGCGGCACCAACATATCAATATCCGCAGGCGTTAGTCCTGCTTCTGTCAAAGCCTCCATGATCACTTCCGGAAACTTTTGAACCGCTAGTTTAAATACAAACTGCCCTTCCATATTCGGATAGTGCATGTTATTATCAATCATGTGGTGGTTAAGGAAGATTTCTCCAAACTCCTCATCACCAAAACCGAAATCTGTATCTAATCCCATTTTATCATGATGGTAGCCACCATGTGACCCAGGACTAATGAAAGCTAGTTTCTCTGCGTAAGTCCCGTCCGAGTGTAACTTGGTCGTTAATACACCTTTGCCCTCTTCCTCCGTTGGTTGTAAGACCACGGCACCTGCTCCATCTCCAAAAATAACGGTAACATTTCGTCCTTTGGTTGTGAACTCTAAACCCATAGAGTGCATTTCGGCACCGACAAGTAAAACGTTTTTGTACATTCCGGATTTGATAAACTGATCAGCGATAGACAATCCATAGACAAATCCCGAACACTGATTACGGATATCTAATGCTCCAATCTCTGTTTTGGTAATCCCTAATTCTCTTTGTAGCAGGACGCCACAACCAGGGAAATAATAATCAGGACTGAGCGTAGCGAAGATGATAAAATCAATATCTTCTTTTTGTATCCCGGCGCGCTCTATGGCAATCTCAGCAGCGCGGGTGCCCATTGTACTAGTGGTTTCCTTATGTTTCGTGCCATACCTTCGCTCCTTAATTCCAGTTCGCTCCTGTATCCATTCATCCGAAGTATCCATTACTCTGGTCAGGTCATTATTGGTCACTACTTTTTCCGGCACATAGTGCCCGATCCCGGCTATTTTTGTTCTTAACATAGTGTTGACTATTGGTTTAATTCAATTTGAAGCGAAATATAAGGAATAATTGGGAATGGGAA
>JAHDHW010000201.1:0-5253 GCA_020631105.1 Saprospiraceae bacterium
CGGGTAGTGGCCTGAACTTTTAATTTTCGTTCAAAGAAATTGTTGTTGAGTTTTGTTCGGCCGTAACCATTGGGTAAATGGAGGTAAACTACTTCGGGGGTGATTTTAAAATTTTCTCCGGGGTATTCCAGGCGCTGAACGGCCTCAACTACGGCCGCCTCCGGAGGGGAAGATAAAAGCGTCATATGAAGTAATTTTTGTTCCTCCTCTGCATTCTTATAAGGATTATCCGAAGCGAGTCGCTGTAATGTTTCTAATGTTAGTACCAGGACGGGGACATCATAGCCGAAGGTTTTAGAGATCGCATCTTTGATTTGTTTTTCCAATTTTTCCGTCGCAGCTTTTTTAGTGCTGAAAAGCACGTTACCGCTTTGGATATAGGTGATGACCTCAGAGAAATCTAAACGTTCATACATGGCTTTGAGCTCCGCCATTTTGATTTTGTTTTTGCCGGATACATTGATGCCGCGAAGGAGAGATACGTAAGTTGTCATGTAAGAAATATTTAGTTGTTTTTATTACCCGCAATTATTTTTTTCAAATCATCAATAACTTTTGAAGCACCACTTTTTCCATCATCGTCTTTATTCGAAAGGACCACCACTGTATAATCTGAGGTCATAAAATCCATTAGTTCTGTTCGGATTCCGAACCAACCCCCGCTATGACCAATAATCTGTTCGTCATATCTTTGATCAATATCGATCCCATAGCCAATATGCGTATTGTAGCCTCTTGCTTTTGGAGTAATTAATAATTGTTTGCTTTCTTCATTAATTAAAATACCATTTCTTATCGCTTTCGAAAATAAGTATAAATCATCAGTAGTAGAATAATGGAATCCTGCCGGAGATGCCTTAGAAATATAATAATCATTTCGGGAATAATACTTTTGATCGCCCCATAAGCAGGTATAGCCATTTGCTTTATTCAACACGATAGAGTCTGTTGGAATGGCAAGAGAATGCTGCATTCCCGCTTTTTTAAAAATATGCTGATCTACATAAGTGTAGTAATCCATTTTAGAAACCTCTTCAATTACTCTACCTAATAATACAAAGCCTGAGCCGCTATATTGATAGCTTGTTCCTGGTGTAAAGCTTAAAGTATCATTTTGGAATAAGGGTAAAAAATCCTTTACCGTATGATACTGCATTTTGTCTGATGCTATAAATTCATCATCATAAAATGGTGGAATGCCGGAGGTGTGTGTTAGAAGTTGATGAATAGTAACAGAGTCTTTTATAAACTGCTCTGGAAGATCAGAGAGATAGGTCCCAACCTTTTCGGTGGCATTAATTTTTCCTTGTTCGACTAGTTGCAAGACACCAATAGCTGTGATGAGTTTGCTAATTGAAGCGAGGTTAAACTTAGTGTCCGGTTTGTTTTTGATATCATGTTCTATATTAGCTTTTCCGTAGGCTCTGTGTTCAATGACTTGATCTTTTTGGGCGATAAGAATACTTCCTGAAAAATCACTTAGATTATCCAGGTGTTCCTTTATTAACTTGTTTTTTACAAATTGTTTTTCACTCTGGTCCAATAGAATTTTAGAAACCTTGTCCAATACATTTCTTCTTAAAATTCTTTTATCTCTTTCGAGGATACAAACTGCAATTGATGCATTGATCTTTGGGAAATACATCATCACCGTACTCCAAAAACCTCCGTGCCCATAAGCATTCATGCCGTGATAATTATCTTGAGAAAGGCCAAGGTAATACGGGTATAATTCAGTCTCTTTTGTTCTGATTTCTGTGAATATTAAATTTTGGATAGAATCATTTTCGACAATATTACCATTGAAATAATTTTGGACGAATCTTGCTAAATCCTTGGTGGGGCAGGCGATTCCACCGCCACCGTATAGATCCCAGGAAATATCCAGGTCATAAGAATCCCAATCGTAGCTTCCCCAGTATTGATGGACCAATGCTTTTGTATTTTTTGGTTTTTCCTCCAGGGTTGGAAACCAAGTGTTATTGAGTTGAAGCGATTCATATTGGAGAAGATCTCTCATCGCTTCATAAAAAGGTTGACCTGTTAGTGTTTCAATGATTTCCGTGAGTAGGAGATAGTTCGCATCAGAGTAATGAAACTGAGCACCCGGTGGACCTAATGGATCACCAGCTTCAGTAGTAAGCTCAAGTTGCTTATTTCTGGTCCAGCGATATTTTGGATTTTCTTTTTTATGGTTGATGTAATCCATATTTGCATAATTCCATACTCCACTGGTATGCGATAATAAATGTTTGACTTTGATTTTTGATAAGTCATAAGCATCCTTTTCGAATAGTAGCTTCGATTTTTTACTTATTAAATGATCAATGGACAGCTCAAGAGATAATTGTCCTTCTTCGACAAGTTTTAAGATTGCTGCAGAAACGTAGGTTTTAATACTGCTGGCAATTAGGACAGGTTGGTCTGCTTGTAAAGGTGTCTTTTTATTTTTATCCGCATAACCACTTGCTCCGCTCCATGAGATGCCCAGGTCTGGCGCTTCTATATGAACCATGATCCCGACTGCTTCAGGATTGTTTTGATAAATAGTATCAATGGATTTTTGAAATAATCGTTCAGGGGTATCCTGAGCAAAAAGAATAGTTGAGAGGAATAATCCTATTAATAAAATCCAGGTTTTGTTCATAATTTATTTATTGACTTTTATTCATAGTCTAGTTGACCTAAGTAATATTCTTGAATGGAAGAGTTGGTGAAAGAAAAAATAAATGTTCCATCATCAAGCCAGCAAAATTTGTTAAAGTAACAGATATCTAATCCATGTTTTTCACTCTCCAATCCAAAATCTGTTAAGTAGACATGTTTGTCTCCTGATTTTTTCTGAAAAAAGTAACTACTACATTCATGACCAGAAAACCATCCATTTAATCTGAATGCTTTATTTGGTGATTCTATGATGTAATCTGGATTTCCAACAGTTTCAAGCGATTCACCTGTTTTTATAGAAATGGAGAAGTCGCTACTATGGCCTCCTTCGAACAGGATAATTTCTTCACTTGGATAATAAGCAATAAAACTCAAGTCATCTGGTAGAAAGTGAAGTACATGCTTGTTATTCAGGATTACTTTATCAACCATTCGTCCTTCTACCATTTCACTTTCTTTCCACTTAACTTTTGAAGTCAACAAACCTTCGACTTCTTTTTGTGAGGTAATTTTTTTTAAGTTTGAGCTTGAAGGAACTTGATAAAGCTCATAAAATTTTAAGCTATCTATTTTCGTGATTTCAATATTTGCTTTGTGTAGTTTTTCTATAAATCCACTAAAAACATAGCCTTCTTCTTTGAATTTATTTATACCTGGATCTAAGACTCTAAAAGGTACATTATTAAATTTTATTTTCACCCAGAAGCCTTTTATGGTATCACCATTTTCTATGGTACTAAACCTAACTTCGGTCTCCTCTAATAATTCTACAATGCTTCCATAAGGGATTTTTCCGATTCTAGTTGAGTTGATACCTGGCTCTGCTCTTACGATTAATCCACTAGCAGCAATTGTTGAGTACAATCGTGGTACTTGTTCTGAAAGATTAGGGGTGCTTATTTGTTGTGGAGATACCTCACTTAGAGTACTATCCAGTGCCTTTTGTTCAGGTTTTAAGATACTTGTTTGTTTAATCGAATCTTGAGAATTGCCATTACAGGTATGTAGGAAGAGGATAACGAGAAAAAAGAACAATATAGAATTGTATTTTGAATGTTTTTTTTGAAGCATTATCGCAGATTGTAACAGAAAGTGATCTTTTATGACCGATAGTTTTTTAATGAATTCTAGTTTTACGAGTTGTTCTAATATTGTAGGGTTTTACTATCCTCCATGTTTTCAAAAAAAGGCAATAGTAAGTTTATGCTAATTCCATTTTCTGTAGAATTATATTCGAATAGTAAATACAGTTCCCTTGCCTTCTCGGGAATGTACCGAAAGGCTTCCTTTGTGCGTTTGGATGATTTGTCGACATAAACTTAAACCAATTCCGCTTCCTTCTTTTTTTGTAGTAAAAAAAGGAACGAATATTTCATCTTGCAATTCTTGAGGTATCCCCGGGCCATTATCGACAATCTGAATTTCAAGTTCTCCGTCCAAACTTCTAAAGAGGTGTACGGCAATGACTGGCCCTTCAACTACGGCAAGTGCATCCATTGCATTTTTTATCAAATTGATCAAGACTTGTTCAATAAGGTCAGGATCAAGCTGTACTTCATAACGTCCTTCTTTAAAATGCCTTTCTATTTTAATGCCTCGTTTTTGAAGATCAGGATTTAAAAGTGTAAGTACACGCTCCGTAACTTGGACGGGATCACAAGCCTGAAATTTTGGAGGAGGGATCTTTGTGAGTTGCCGATAGTTTTGTGTGAAATTGAGCAAGCCTGCGCTACGGCGATGGATCGCCTCTATTGCTTTTTTAATATCTTGATCGTACTCACTATTCATGTTTTCTTCTTGTTCCATCATAGTATTTGCTGTCTCAGATAGGCTGACTACTGGTGCAATGGAATTCATGATTTCATGAGTCAATATTCGAATTAATTTTTGCCAACTGGCGACTTCTTGTTCTTCGAGCTCCGCATGAATATTTTGTAGTGCGTAAAGATGCAGTGCATCTTCTTTTAAATGGAGTATAGTTTTTCGTACCGCTAATTGTACAATTTGATCACGAACGATTAGCTTCACTAGTTTTCGTTCACCAGGCGTAATAGATTGCATGGCATCAAATAGTCCCGGACTAAATTTTTCGATCGCAGCAAAATTTGGGAAATAGGACTTATGTAATAATTGCTGTAAGCCTTTATTAATCAGCACAGTTTTATTCTCTTCATTAAAACAAATTAATCCGGTATCTACATGCTCAACAATGGCCTGGAGATATTGGAATTGCATTTCTTTCTCGGATCGAATATCTCGGAATTTTTCATTAACTAAATTAAAGGACTTATGTAAATCCTGGTAAGATTCTCCAATAGCTTTGGATTCTGTAAACCGAACGGCATAGTCATTATATTTTATATTCGCCAGGAAGCTGGCTACCTCTTGATTGGTTTTGTCTATTAAGTTAAATAGTTGCCAAACCAGGGCTCCGACCAGAGGGATTAGGAAAACCAGATATGCTTTCGTATCAACTACGAAGTAGGTGTATCCTGCGGTCATACTCAATAGGAGTATGGAGGCCAGATATAGGAGGATTTGTATTTTGAAGTTTTTGAACATATAATGTGAATTATATTTTCATAC
>JAHDHW010000201.1:5353-8929 GCA_020631105.1 Saprospiraceae bacterium
CCAAACTTATCCAATCGACGATAAAGCGCCGCACGAGTCAGTCCCAAATCCTCCGCAGCCTTCGTAATATTCCCTTTGTGCAATTGTAACGCTTTCAGGATTAGTTTGCGTTCCATTTGTTCAATGTTAAGATCAGAGCCTTGTTCATCATCGGACGAAGTATCAGCGTCAGAAAAATTAAAATCCTCAGATTGTAACACTTCATTTTCAGAAAGGATGATGGCCCGTTCAATGGAGTGTCGAAGCTCCCGAATATTTCCCGGCCAATCATGACGCTCTAATTTACTGATAGCATCAGGAGTAATAGAAAGATTATTAGTACCATATTTCTCCTGGAAGGTGACGAGAAAATGATTTGCCAGTGTTGGAATATCTGCAATCCGTTCGCGAAGAGGTGGAACCTGAATTTCGATGGTATTAATTCGATATAATAAATCTTGCCGGAAAGTACGTTTTGCAACGCGGTCATTTAAGGATTCATTGGTAGCGCAGATTAATCGGAAGTTTATTTTCTTGGGCGTATTAGATCCTACAGGTGTAATTGTCATGTGCTGAATGGCACTCAGGAATTTACTTTGTGCAGCGAGGGAAAGATTCCCGATTTCATCTAGGAATAAAGTTCCACTCTGCGCGGCTTCAAAACGACCAATTCGATCTTCGCGGGCATCGGTAAAAGCACCTTTTACATGCCCGAAGAATTCACTTTCAATTAAGGTCTCTGGAATGGAGCCTACATCGACTTTTACAAAAACTTCGTTCTTACGATCTGATGCCTGATGAATTGCTCTGGCGACCATTTCTTTGCCGGTCCCATTTTCACCAAGGATGAGAACGATAGCATCCGTACGAGCGACTTTATTAATGGTGCGGTAGATATGCTGGATAGGCTCAGAGTCTCCCACCATTTTTCCTGTAAGCTGATGTAGTTCTGAACTTAAAGTTTCCCTTGATTTTTCAAGATGCTTGATTTCTTTTTTCGACTTTATCAATTCCAGAGTGGAGCGTATTGTGGAAAGCAATTTTTCGTTATGCCAGGGTTTTTCAATAAAATCTGATGCCCCTTGCTTTAAAGCCTGAACAGCTATGTCTACATCTCCATGTGCAGTGATAATAATTACTTCGGTCAATGGACTAAGATCTTTTATCTTCCCTAGCCAGGTAAGGCCTTCTTCTCCAGTCTTAGCATTACTACGATAATTAAGATCTAATAAAATAAGATCCGGTTGATGCTGCCTGATTAAGCGAGGAATATGAAAAGGATTGGATTCTGTAAAGACATGTTCTATATGATTCTTGAGTAGAATCTTTAGTGTGAAGAGAATATCTTCCTCATCATCAATGATCAGAACAGTGGAGTTTTTTAGCTTCATCATTTGCTGTTATACTTTAATAAGACCGCATATTGATGCTTGGGTTGCTTCAAATATACCTTTTACTGTTCATTTTCGAACACCCGATCGTACGTTTGTGAACATTTTTTTTTAGTTGTGAAAAAAAAATGAACGTAAGTGTTTGATTGTCAGTAGTATTCGGTTTTGGCACATCTATCTCATTAAAAAAAGTAATAATGGTTTAAAAGAATAACCGCAAAACGCCTCTGGCATAACCACATAGCATCAAGACATGGATCGAAAAATTGAGAAAAAACGATATACCTGGCAAAAAGTAACCTTAGTTGTTATTGCGCTGGCTGCACTTAGCTTCTTTGCTTTTAAGACTTACAGCAATGCTGGAGTATCCAAATTGAATGTAGTCACCGAACGTTTACTGTTAGATACCATCAATAACGGAGTATTTCAGGAGTATATTCCGGTAACCGGAGTGGTCATGCCCATCAAGACTGTGTTTATCGATGCGGTAGAAGGTGGTCGTGTCGAGGAAAAATTAGTGGAAGATGGTGCAATGGTAAAAGCTGGCGATGTCATCCTAAAACTTTCAAATCCGGATTTACTGCTTTCTTCTTTGAATCAGGAAGCAAATGTCATTGCTCAAATTAACCAGATCAGAACAACTTCAGTTTTGATGGAACAACAAAGTCTTAATCTTCAGGAGCAAGCCTTGAATGTAGAATATCAAATTGATTTGATCGAACAACGCTTAAAGCGAAACCGATCGCTCTACGAAGATAAAGTGATCGCCAGAGTGGAGCTCGAAGAAATGGAAGCAGAATACAAGAATCTAAAACGTCGACAAAAGTTATTAAACTCGACCATGGTAAAAGATAGTACTTACCAAGAACTCCAAAAATCCCAAATGGCTTCATCGCTTGATTTGATGGAGCGCAATCTGGAAGTTACTCGTCAGGGATTGGATAACCTGATCGTTCGGGCACCAATTGACGGGCAACTTTCTGGGTTGATTTTAGAAATCGGAGAGTTGGTCAACACGGGAGAAAGTATTGGATCTTTAGACAACTTAGATAATTTTAAAATCCAGGTTCGGGTCGATGAGTTTTATATCTCCAGGGTATTTCTAAACCAGGAAGGTTCTTTTGAGTTCGCTGATCAGCGCTATAACCTGCGAATACAAAAAATATATCCTCAAGTGAATAACGGTGCATTTCTCGTTGATATGGTCTTTACGGATAAGGCTCCCGCTGGCATAAAACGCGGTCAAAGTGTATCTGTAAAATTACAGCTGAGTGCTGAAAAAGAAAGCCAGCTTCTGGCAAGAGGCGGCTTCTACCAAACCTCTGGAGGTAATTGGGTTTATGTGATTGATCCGACTACCGGTAATGCAGTCCGTAGAAGTATTCGCTTAGGAAATATGAATCCAAATTATTACGAAGTCCTCGAAGGACTTAATAACGGCGATATTGTGATCGTCTCAAGCTATGAAAATTATGGGGATAAGGATGTCCTTGTTCTTCAGTAAATCAAATTCAGTTTTAAATTATTTAACATGATTATCAAAACAGAAAATTTAGTCAAAATCTACCAAACCGATGATATCGAAACGACTGCTCTTAATGGAGTGAGTATTGAGATCAAGGAAGGAGAGTTTGTCAGTGTGATGGGCCCCTCTGGTTGTGGTAAATCTACTTTACTTAATGTACTCGGTATGATCGATAATCCGACGAGTGGTAACTTCTACTTCAATGGAGATGAGATTGGTCATTTGCCAGAACGCAAACGCTCTGATGTTAGAAAGCATAACCTTGGGTTTGTCTTTCAGTCCTTTAACCTGATAGACGAGCTGACAGTTTATGAAAATGTCGAACTACCAATGTTGTACACTAAGGTGCCAGCTAGCGAACGAAAGAGCAGGGTAGAAGAGCTCCTCGAAGGTATGAATATTATGCACCGCGCAAAACACTTCCCACAACAGTTGTCTGGTGGTCAACAGCAAAGGGTGGCAGTTGCCAGAGCTATTGTGAATCGACCCAAGTTAATCCTTGCGGATGAGCCTACCGGAAATCTGGACTCTTCGAATGGTGACGAGGTAATGAAAATTCTTTCGGAATTGAATGCCGAAGGTACTACGATCCTGATGGTTACACACTCGCAGTATTGTGCGGAGTTTGGGAATCGTATTATTCGAATGCTGGATGGTCAGGTGGTGACGGAAAATGTGGTG
>JAHDHW010000202.1 GCA_020631105.1 Saprospiraceae bacterium
AAAAAGAAAAAACCACCGTGATTACATCATCGGTGGTTTTGCATTTTACTACTCAGAAAAATAAAGATAATTATGAAGGTTTCGGGGTTAGTTTCATTTGGTGCCTCTGGAAGTTTTAAAAAATTGTTTTCATAACTTATATATTACAAATGTAAGCACTCCAAAGGTGCTACTCTTTTTTACACGACAAAAGGGTAGAAAATTCCGACGAAAACATTTGAGAAAAAGAACTATTGATCCATCCAGTCTTTGAAGCTTTTCACTTTTTCACGACTTATCAGAATATCCTCTGACTCTTCTGGACGGTGAAGCAGGACTTTCAAACGACTATTGGAATATGCGGTTACACTCGTGATTGCATCTATGGAAGTAATGTATTTTCGATTTAATCTAAAGAACTGTGAAGGATCCAGGAGCTGTTCTAATTGCTCGAGTTTATAATCTACTTCATGTTTTTTGCCTGCTTTAGTCCGTAGCCAGGTAACCTTATGTTGGCTAAAGAAATAATCTACTTCTGCACTGGGAACCGCAGATATTTTACTTCCGGCTTTTACCATAAACCTCGTCTTATACTTACGAGTGATCATTTGCATTGCTTGCTGAAAAACGCCCAGGTCTGGTAATTGTATCTCCGTTTGTTGTTTTCCGAAGCGTTCCTTATACTTATTCATGGCTTGCGCTAAATCCTCCGCTTTAATGGGTTTTAGTAGATAATCAATACTGTTTACCTTAAAAGCCTTGAGCGCATAGGCATCATAAGCCGTCGTAAAAATCACAGGACATTGAATATCCGCCTGCTCGAAGATTTCAAAGCTCAAACCATCCGCCAGTTGAATATCAAAAAAAGCTACATCCGGAGATTTATTTTCTGCAAACCACTTGACCGCATCTTCCACCGAGTCCAGTTGAGCAAGAATAGTAATATTAGTATCATATGATACTATCATATCTGCTAATCGCTCGGCAGCTAACTCTTCATCTTCAATAATAATAGAGGTAAGTTTCATCATCTGATAGGAACGTTGATTAAGATTGCTGTTCTAATAATGGAATTTCTACAGTAAACAGATCATTAGATTCTTTAATCGAAATTTTTCGGTCAGAGAGAAAGGCATATCGCGCCTGAATATTTTTCAGTCCAATACCTGTCGAAGCCCTTACATTATTTTTACGCTGCAGGTTATTCTCCATAATAATGGCATCGTTCTCAGTAAAGACTTTGATTTGTAAAGGCTTAGATTTAGATACTATATTATGCTTGATGGCATTTTCGGCAAGCATTTGCAAAACCATCGGCGCAATTTCTTTTTGTTTTACGCTGTCAAGTTGAACATTGATGTCAAGGCTTTTCCCAAACCGCATTTCAGACAAATACATAAATGATTTCAATGCATTTAATTCATCTTCAACTCTTACCGTTTCTCTATCCTGAGTCTCCAGCACATATCGATAAAGGCTAGACATCTCCTGAATAAATTTCGCGGCCTTATCCTGGTCTTTATATACCAGCGTAGAAAGGACGTTAAAACTATTGAACAAAAAATGCGGATTCACCTGGTTTTTCAAAGTTTCAAAGCGTGCTTTCAGCGTCTCGTTTCGAAGCCGCTCTGCTTCAGAGGCAGAATTACGCCATTCCTTAAGAAATGCTCGACCGTGGAGAAACAAAGTAATAAATGCGGTGATTACTAAGGCCGACCAAAAAAAACTAGGATTATACACATCTATTACCTTACGAAGCGTAAAGCCATTGACAAACACTAAACGAACGGTAACCAAAAGGCTAATGGCAGCAATTGTGTAAATACTCGTCGTCAGAATACCTAAGCCAAACCGAAGTTCAGTCTGCTCAAGCCAATCGAATTTTCGATCCAAAAATTCGCTCAACACTCCATTACCTACCCAAAGTAGGACCCAGGTCATTCCCTGAAAAAACACCTCCCTGAAAAAACTTGAGACATCATGTACGCCCATAAATTTCCCCAAAAGAATTGCTGATCCAAATCCTCCAATGAGGAATAGAATCACTCCCTGCTTTAAAATCCCCCGAATGGTATCTTTCAAAGAATCTTTTGAAACTACTCTTTGGTACATGAATCTAAGGTATAAATTAAAAGAATAAGTGGCGGATTAAAATTACTAGTAAGTCTATTTTGGTACCTTGCCGGTCGGCAGGACTCCGCCCAACTACTTAAGTGATCAAAATACGAATATAGTAGAATAGGTGGCTGATCGAAAATGGATCAGCCACATTTTTTATTATTCTCCTTTTTCTGTCTCAGGTTCTATTTTTGATAAATGGTATTTATTACTTCCATTACCCCAATTTGGATGAATGTTTGAAGCGCTTTCGAAAGATGCAAAAAGCTCATCCGCTTTGTTTAAATCTTTCTTTGCATTCGCAGGTCCTCCGCCCCAGAACTCAGGGGTATAAAAAATTAATTGTCCACGTAAATGATAAGCTCTTGGATTTTGAGGATTTAGCGCTATCGCTTTTGCGAACGACTCATGCGCCATTGGGCTAAACTTCGCCCCCAAGGTCATCGGATCACTCCAAATACGGCTTGTATAAATAAAGCCTTGCATCGCATGCAATTCTGATTCTTCTGGTGCAAGCTCTAAAGCTTTATCCAAGGCAGCTTGCGCATCATTGATAAATGCTTCTAGCTTGTCTATTTCTCCCTTTTGCATAGAAAGAGAGGCCAAATTAATCTTACAGTATGCCGTGTAGTATGCCGGTAACCACTCTTCAGATTCTGCATTCATGATACGTTCAAAAATATTTGTTGCTTCCTGCACCTTATCAAATTCCCGGGCAGCTTCCATTTTTGCAATACCTTTTTCCATACTGGCGATGTATTTATTTGACTGCGCAAAAGTGAAGGTTGAAATTAAAATACTGATGATAAGAACGATTGATTTTTTCATGATGGTAAAGTTTTATTTTTTAAGATTTTAATTCTAAGGTTGTTTTATCATTGATTAAATGCTGTAGTATGCTTTGGTTGTTGGAGCGCAAGTTGTAAACTTGCTTTTAATCTCTTCTTCCAAGTTTCCGTTTGTTTGCCTTTGGCTGGGCTGCACTCAATTTGGAAAGAATTCCTTGGGTTCCGAGAAGCAAGTTGCAAACTTGCTTTCATTCGTTCCTTCCAAGTTTCCGTTTGCTTGCCTTCGGCTGCGCTGCACTCAAACTTGAAAGAATGTTTTTTTAGTCTGGTTTTTCAGCGGTTTCTTTATCGAACTTCTCTCCTATCGAGACAAATAAACCGACAAAGAAAAATCGTTTTGCTCCAGGTTCAATCGTCTGGCTGGCATACTTTCCATTTGCATCCGGTGTGGTAGCATAGCGATTACCAAAGCTGTTTTCAATCCCGAAGACATTTGTTACTGATACATGGAGGATTGTAAAATTGCCTTTGATATTCATTAATTTGCTAGCATTAATACTCAGGTCATGAAAAGGCTTTGTTCTTCCGGTATTAAATGCTGATTCATTAGGGTTATGAAAAGGTCTTGGACTTGAGAAAGCATAGGTTACGCCAACGCTTGTCGATGCTTTGTGAAACCAATGTTTGTATACCAAAGACAGATTGTGCTTACTCGCAAAATTTGGCGTAGAGGCTTCCGGGTAATCTTTATAAAAGCGTTCTGTATCCAGGTAGCTGTAACTGATCCAGTAATCTCCTTTCTTGAGTGATTTACGGTCCCGGAAGAAAACGTCCAGCCCTCTGGCGTATCCATCCCCACTATTTTCAATGATCCAGGGTGTATTTCTTTGGTAGCGTACCAGGCTCTTATAGTTTTTCTGATAGGCTTCTACTCGGAAAATTCGTTGGTCTTTCATCACCTGATAATTAGCCATGAAGTGGTCCGCACGTTCGAAATCAAACTGCGTTGAATATCTAAAGTTTTCACCTTCCGGCGTTTGAAAGAACTGGCCGTAGGCCAGTGATATCTGGCTTTTAGCGCCGGTTTTGTAGGCCAGGGAAGTCCGCGGAGCTACGTTCCAGGAACGTAGAACCTGCGAATACTCCAAACGACCACCCAAGCGGGCAACCAGGCGATTGCTTAGGTAAATATCCGACTCCAGAAATGCGGAACTTAAGTTTTCGGTAATGTTGGTATGAAAAACCTCCTCGTTGGTATCTGTGAATTGCTCATCCCAATTACTGAAAAAATGCTCACCTCCGAATTTAATCTTTAGATGATCATTCACCTGATTGCTTAAAGTAATTTTCGCCTGCCCACTTCTTTCATAGCTTTGTAAATTGAATTGTTCGGTAATACTATTTTTATCGTATGTAAATGCCAATCCGGTAAAGAGACTCCATTTATCATTAAGGATCTCCCGGAAAGAGGTATTGACATATAGGTTATTATTATTGAGGTCCAGGCGATTCATTTCTTTTAGGTCAACATCATTCAGGCGATTCATCGCAAACCAGTTAGAGCTCCCGCTCGTATAAAATTTAAACATTCCTGTTTCTGAGGTTTTATGTCTAAAAATGACTTGTGCATCCGCCCCTTGAAATGGCTTGATCCAATCCATGTTTTGTTTGACTAAAGAGGTATAAGGAGCAAGATTCGTATATCCTCCGGATACAGAAAGTGAAGTCTTATCCCAGCGTTTCGTTCTGGCCAGACCTAAGCCAACTGACATCAGAGAGATCGAAGTCATATCTTCTTCTGGAAGGTCTTGTGTATTGAGAATCAATGCCGAGCTCATTGCCTGTCCATATTCCGCAGAATATCCACCAGTACTAAACATGGTACCTTTAAATAAAAATGGGGAAAAACGTCCGCGAGCAGGTAGATCAGGAACTGTACTGTTGTATGGTTTGTGTACTAGCATTCCGTCGATGAAGGTTCGCGTTTCGGATGCTGCACCGCCTCGTACGAATAGTTGGCCACTCTCCCCCACTTTCTGTGTCCCGGGTAAAGTATTAAGCGCACCGTAGGTATCGCCTGTCGCACCAGCGGTCGTGACGATATCAATAGAATTGAGCACTACCGCTTTCTTTTCATCACTCGCTTCAAAAGCTCCGGCGGTAATGACTACGGCGTCCAATTCATTGGCTTCAGGTTTCAACTCGATAACAAGTGCATCCTGCGCCTGATTAAGATCAATTTCCAGCTCAAATAATTCATAGCCGATATAACTGATGCTTAATACCTGAGTACCTTGCTCCGTGGTTTCAAACGAAAATCGTCCATCTATATCCGTAGAAGCTCCATCATAAGTGTCTTTTAGGAATACATTAGCGCCAATTATCGTTTCTTTGCCGTCCTTAACTACGCCAGAGACCATTGTTTGAGCAAAAAGGATAGAGCTTGTTAACTGAAATATGAATATTAAGTAAATCGCTTTCATCTTGATTATTATTTGCTCACAAGATGCAGGGGAATAACACTTTTATAAAATAAAGCCAACCGAAGTGTAGAATTTCGAAACTGAAGTGTAAGGAGCTGTAGCCGAATATTCACCATGATTTATGAATATTGAATATTGAATATGTTGAATGATGAATAATGCTCGCGTCGCTTAGCCCCTTAAATTTACCTTTCGTCGATTTACCAGCTTGATTTTGCTTAGAATCTAGCCTGTTTATTATCTTAAGGAATATTACTCATCAACTATATGAAAATGAAGAAACTACTATTCCTAATCCTATTAACCAATAGCTTTTTCACCTTATTATCCGCACAAGACAGTCCTTTATGGATGCGATATCCCGCAATTTCTCCGGATGGAGAGACCATTGTATTTAGTTACCAGGGAGATTTATATCGCGTTGCGAGTGCCGGTGGAATGGCGATACCGCTAACCATACATGAGGCTCATGACTACATGCCCGTATGGTCGCATGACAGTAAAAAAATTGCATTTGCTTCTGATCGTTATGGCAACTTCGATGTCTATACGATGAATGCTACAGGTGGAAGAGCAACCCGTTTGACTTACCATTCCTCAGGTGATTTTCCATCGGATTTTTCAGCCGACAATTCAAATGTTTTATTTTACTCTAGTCGCTTAGACGCTGCTTCGAATCAACAGTTCCCTTCTGGTGTACTGCCTGAGTTATACACGGTACCCACCAAAGGAGGGCGAACGAAACAAATCATCACTACTCCTGCTCAGAGTGCACGATACTCTAAAGACGGAAGTATGCTCGTTTTTCATGATCGCAAAGGGTATGAAGATAGCTTCCGTAAGCATCATACCTCATCCGTTACACGGGATATCTGGTCCTATAATACTAAAAATGGGGAGTATACAATGCTTAGCACTTTTGAAGGAGAAGATCGGAATCCTATCTTTTCGGCAGATCAGCGGTCTGTGTATTACCTTTCAGAGCAAAACGGATCATTTAATATTTATATGATGCCCCTGGATAGTCCAGGCAATGCAAAACAATTAAGTAAGCTTACAAAGCACCCCGTTCGTTATCTTACTGCAAGTGCAGAAGATCAATTGTGCTTTAGCTATAATGGTGAGATTTATACGATGCGGCCAGGTGGTCAGCCCAAAAAAGTAGCTATTCAGTTAGCAATGGATGATCGTTATAATGAAAAAAGAATAGTGCCCGTAACAGGAGATGTCACCGATATGGCACTCTCCCCCAATGGAAAAGAAATTGCTTATATCGTCCGTGGAGAAGTATTCGTCAGTTCGGTCAAAGAAGGAACATCCAGACAAGTGACCACTACTCCTGAACAAGAACGTACCGTTGCTTTTAGCCCAGATGGTCGTTCCATCCTATATGCCGGAGAGAGAGAAGGAAGCTGGAATCTTTACCAGACCTCCCTGGCTCGAGAAGATGAGAAATATTTCTTCAATTCGACAATCCTTAAAGAAGAGTCCATCCTAAAAACAGATAAAGAAACTTTTCAACCCTCCTATTCTCCTGATGGAAAAGAGGTTGCCTTCCTGGAAGAACGGACAGCCTTAAAAGTAGTCAACCTTGCTAGCAAACAGGTCAGAGAAATCATGCCTGCCGATAAGCAATACTCCTATTCAGATGGTGACCAATACTATAACTGGTCTCCTGACGGGAAATGGTTCTTGGTTAACTTCCTTCCTGAAAAAAGATGGACCGATCAAGTCGGATTGGTTTCCTCAAAAGGTGGCGAAATCGTTGATCTTACTCAAAGTGGTTATGGTGGTTATGCGCCGAAATGGATGATGGATGGCAAAATGATGGTCCACGTCTCTTCCAGAGATGGTATGAAAAATCATGGTAGCTGGGGTGGTCAGGCAGATATTTATGCTACTTTCTTTACGCAGGATGCGTATGACAAGTTTACCTTGAATGAAGAAGATTACGAATTGCTAAAAGAAAGAGAAGAAGACAAAAAGAAAGAAGAGAAAAGCGAAGACGAAAAAGAGGAGAAAAAGGAAGACAAAAAAGATAAAGATGATGAAAAGAAGGTGGATCCTATTAAAATTGAATTAGATGACATTGATGATCGTAGAGTTCGATTGACTATTCACTCTTCCAATCTTTCTGATTCTTACGTTTCAAAAGACGGTAAAAATCTATACTACCTCGCACGATTTGAAAAAGGCTATGACCTTTGGAAAACTGATCTCCGTACCCGAGAGACTAAGATTCTCAGCAAAATGGGAAGCCGAAGTGGTGGTCAAATCATCCCTGACAAAGAAGACAAACATCTATTCATTCTTGCCGGGGGTAAGATTTCTAAAGTCAGCGTTAGTGATGGTAAGGCAAAACCTATTTCTGTTAATAGTGAGATGGTCCTCGAGGAAGCTAAAGAACGGGAGTATTTATTTGAGCATATCTGGCGACAAGTAGAAAAGAAATTTTATAAGGTAGACCTACATGAAGTAGAATGGGAATTCTACAAAAAAGAATACAGTCGATTCATACCGCATATTAATAATAATTATGATTTCGCAGAAATGCTAAGTGAGTTACTTGGAGAGCTTAATGCTTCGCATACTGGCGCACGATATTGGAATCAATCAAAAAATGGAGACAACACCGCATGTCTCGGATTATTCTATGATGAATCACACACGGGCAACGGATTAAAAGTTTCGGAAGTAATTGCAAAAGGTCCAGGCGTAAAAGATGATTCTAAAATTAAAGCCGGAGTCATTATTGAAAAAATTGACGGAAACGAATTAACCCCAGGTACTAACCACTATCAATTCCTCAACCGAAAGGTCAATAAGAATATCTTGCTTTCGCTTTATGATCCGGCCACAGGTAAGCGTTGGGAGGAAACCATTAAGCCAATCTCTCAAGGAAGAGAAAACCAACTCCGCTACGAGCGTTGGGTAGACAATTGTCGTGCCTTGGTTGAAAAACTTTCTGATGGTAAAGTGGGCTATGTTCATGTCCGTGGCATGAATGATCGAAGCTACCGAACGGTCTACGACGAAGTGCTGGGTAAAAATAATAATAAAGAAGCTTTGATCGTAGATACCCGTTTCAATGGTGGAGGCTGGTTACATGATGACTTGGCAACTTTCCTAAACGGTAAAGACTATATCACCTTTATGCCTCGGGGGCAGGATTTAGGTAACGAACCACAGTTTAAATGGTCAAAACCAAGCGTCGTTGTAATGAGTGAAAGTAATTACTCTGATGCGCATATGTTCCCTTATACCTATAAAGCACTGGGCATTGGTAAATTAGTAGGTATGCCTGTCCCTGGTACAGGTACCGCAGTTTGGTGGGAAAGACTGCAAAACGGAATGGTCTTCGGAATTCCGCAAGTAGGTATGGTCGACATTGATGGGGA
Organism: Saprospiraceae bacterium; assembly: GCA_020631105.1. Lineage (GTDB taxonomy): Bacteria > Bacteroidota > Bacteroidia > Chitinophagales > Saprospiraceae > JAHDHW01. Next base: position 8,767 of record JAHDHW010000202.1, read on the forward strand.
TTACCTGGAGAACAA
>JAHDHW010000203.1 GCA_020631105.1 Saprospiraceae bacterium
ACCTGCGAGAGATATCCAGGTATTGGTGGTGTTAAAGACGATCGGACTACCACTTCCGCGAGGCGTCAGGACAACTTGATAACTTACGGCGCTGGCATGTGCGGACCAGGAATAAGTGGCAGCAAACTCTTGTACGCTAAAGGTTTGTTGCTCGAGTTGGTTTGTTGCACAATTACCGGTGGTCCATAGTGCGGACAAACAAAGTGTTAGACAAATACAAACGGATACGATGGCTTTAGACATTAGGTTTTTCATAAGGCAATAATGATTTAGAGTCCCAATCCTTTTCGATTGGGGAGGGTTAATGAAAATTTACTTCCTGCGTATGCTGAGCATACCTTTCCAGGGCTTGATCAAGCGATTTGGAACTTTTGTAAATCCCGAGTAATTATTTTGAATGAGTTGCTGCAGCCTGACCGGCTACAGTTTAATTGCTTAATTGAGTGATCCAGTAGAGACTGGGTAAAGTCGTGCTTAAGAGGTTATTACTATATATCCTCACTTCCTGTTTTCGGAATGGTCGTTGGATTACTTGTCGTATTTGCTTTGCCGATACTTATGGTTTCCTGTACCACTAAGGCTGTTTTCTTATTGTGAAAGATGGCATAAACCGATACTCTGTAAACTCCTTTATCTATTCCTGCTAAGGAGATTCCGTTTCCTGTGGTGTTAAAAGTGATGGATGTTCCACTTCCTCGAGGGGTAAGTATTACCATAAAACTGTCTGCAGGTCCTCTGTAACTCCAGGTATAAACATTTGCGTTTAGGTTGTCGTAAGCACATTGTTTGGACGGTTGATCCACTGCACCATAAACATTGGTGGAAAAGGTGTGCAAACAAATAATGGCTAGGATACATGTTGTTTTTATAAGATTTGACATTAAGTTTTTCATAAGGCAATAATGATTTAGGGGCCAATCCATAATGATTGGTTTGTTTATTAATGTTGATATAATTGTCTTCCGGGCATATTTATCCAGGGCCTCATCCAGTACATTGGAAAGGCTAGAATCTTCCGGTTATTACTGTTGTGTATTCATTGCTGGTAGCTGAGTTAGCTACCAGCAGTGGTTTGGTAATTACTTTTTAGTAGTTAGGACTACTCGTCAGGAGTAGATTAAAAATCTTCTGAGCCTTGTGTAGGAGGCGTTGTTGGATAGTTAATTTTAATTGTTTCTTGAATAATGATGCTTTTATTACCATTTAAAAAGAGCCCGTATACTGTTACTTTGTAGTTACCGGGTGCTAATCCTGATAAGGATACAGTATTCCTTGAAGTATAAAAAGCTATGGATGCACCAGCTCCTCGTGGAGTGAAGACTACTAAATAACTTGAAGCGTGCCCGATGTCGGACCAAGAATAAGTATTAGTATTTATACCTTTGGAAATGTATTGTTGAGAGGAAGCATCAACTGCACCAAAAACATTGGTGGTAGAAGCATTCAAACAAAAAATCGCTACAATACATACTGTTTTTACTAGATTTGACATTAAGTTTTTCATAAAGCAATAATGGTTTAAAGGCCCAATCACTGAGGATTGGGCGGGGTAAAATGAAAAATAGGTTCTAAGATCGAATATCAAGAAACAGGTCAATCATGATCGTTTGACCGATGTTTTAAGATGATTTTTTAGAATCATACTTGCTATGTTTGCTTGATACACCCCTTAATTTAGTATAGTTGAGAAAGGTTACCCAGAGGATTTGAAAAAGTGAAAAAGTATTGAAAATAAGTTAGTGGTAATGTTTATAAGTAGCTGAATGATAGGGGGTTAAATGAAAATGATAATTTGATTTATTTTTTGAATAAAATTCATTGATAATGAAAAAGACACCTCGGATTCGTCGTATTCTTAGGAAATTTGGCCACCTGATGGGGCGTATAGGAGAGTTGGGAGATGATCAGGATGATTTGTTTATCTTTCCATATCGTGGTTATGGCAATGAGGAGTCTTTTTTTATTAAAGGGAGAGTGTTAGAGAATGAGAATCTGTTTGATGGGAAAAGTGAAAGCCAGATTCGAAATATCATTGATAGCCTGAAGCGATTTGAGACAGATGAATTACCGGATGCTAAAATTAAAATGAATATTGAGGATCAGGAATTAGAATCGCTTACTGATCACGAAGGTTATTTTATCTTCGAAGATAACTGGGATAAGAAAAGAAGCGCAGGAGAGCAATGGATTGAAACCGAGTTCGCTTTACCTAATTATTTAAATCAGGAAGGACAAATCATTAAAGGAGAGGGAGAGATTTATTTGCCAAGCAAAGAAGCAGATTTTGGTATTGTTACAGATATTGATGATACCGTTTTGCAGACCCATGTTACTTCAAGATTCAAGTTAAAGATGCTGTACGCTACCTTTGCAAAGAATGCGAAGCAGCGGTTACCAATGGAAGGTATTGTGGAGTTGTTCCAGGCATTGATCAGAGGAGGTGACGGTCAGCGAATAAATCCTATTTTCTATGTGTCAAGTAGCCCATGGAATATTTATGATTTGCTGGAGGAGTTTATGGAAGTACAAGGACTACCTAAAGGACCCATATTGTTGCGGGATTACGGACTTGACCCGAGCGGAGCGTTTAAGCATCATAAGATGGAGACTATTAGTCGGATTCTAAAGACTTATCCAAATTTGCCTTTCATAATGCTTGGAGATACTGCACATAATGATGCAGATTTTTATATTGAACTAGCGAAGCAATTTCCTGACCAGATCAGGGCCATTTATATTAGACAAACAAGGGAAACAAAAAATGCCCGACGAATTGCGAGATTAATTGAAGAGACTAGTCATGTAGATGCGGTGCTGATTCACCGATCGGAAGAAATGTTTGTCCACGCGCGGAAGAATGGATTACTTGTTTGATTAAAACAATATCTAATATTAAAAATACCTATTTGTAGGTAGTTCATTAGCCTTGGATAATCTGTACCTTTGTTAAACGGCATAAAGTCTTTTGACAATGCTGAAAATGAGAAAACTCTAATCTAATTTTACAAGGAAGCGACCATTTAGAAATGGTACTCATACGGATTCAATACTAATTTGGATCTGATAGATACCAGAATTTATCACACACATCTATTCCCTTCCTTGCTCAATTTCCGATTTTGATCACATGATCATTACTAAAGTAGATTGTTTAACAATCTGTTTACTCCCCGTATTACAATTATTGACCAAAACATATTCTCATGCGAGTACTTTACACCGTATTCATCTTAATGATGATGAACATAAATGTTTTTGCGAATTCCATTAATGAAGTAGCGATAAATGGAAAAGATACAAAAGCACCAATCTTTGAGACAGCGTGTAAAAAACAGTCCTTTTGTGGAAGTAATTTGAATTGCTGGGAAGGGTTTGCCGAGCTTAGTGTAAAGGCAAGTGATAATAAGACTGCTGCTACTGAATTGACATATACTTATGAGATAGATCTACACAAAAATGGTACGGTTGATATCCGGGGTAATTCATCCAATGCAAGTGGGAATTATGATTTGGGAGAGCATAGCATCAGTTGGAAGGTAGAAGATACTTACGGCAATATTAATAGCTGTAGCTATGATTTTTCTATAAATGATTGTAAGGGCCCGACACCGCTTTGTAAAAATGGGATAGCAGTAGAGTTGGAGGCGGATAACAAGAAGGTTGCTTTACAAGCAACAGATTTTAATCAAGGTAGCTACGATAACTGTAGCATTGCCGAATTTCGAATGGCTTCACCTTCGAAAGGCCCAGGACAAACTACTCCGCCTGTTCAGGATAAATTAATGTTCGATTGTGATCAGGTAGGAACACACTCTGTAGATATGTGGGTGAAAGATGTAAATGGCAATTGGGATTATTGTACTACCTATTTAGTGGTCCAGTCGAATAATATTCAGTGTGATGTTGATAAAGAGGTAGCAACAGAGTTGAAAGCAACCAAGGAGGATCCAACTCAAAGCAATGAAAGTGTAAGCTTACGCACTTCAAAAAAGCCGCTTCGGTTTATCGCAAAAGATGAGCATCTTAACTCCGGAGACACCTACCAAATTGATTTTAGAGCAGAAGATATTAACCATGTTATTGGATATCAATATACGATTAGTTTTGATCAAGAACTTTTAGATTTCGTAGAACTAATTCCAGGTGCTTTGCCAGGAATAGGAATGGGAAATTTTGGGCTTACAAAATTATCAGACGGAGCGATAACGACAAGCTGGGATCGTAACCCTGAAATATCTTCGCTTGAGGAAGACGCTATTTTGTATAGTTTGATATTTGAAGCGAAAGCAGAAACAAGCTGGAAAGAGGCACTAACTTTTGCTTCTCAGTATACACGCGCAGAAGCTTATAGCTCAGACTATGAGTTATTAGAGGTTGAGCTTGACTTCATAGCCCAAGCTATTGACTCGGAGCATTTTGAAGTTTTCCCGATACAGCCAAACCCATTTGTAGAGGAAACCCTGATCAGTTTTTCTCTACCAAAAGCGACATCTCTTACTTATACTATACAGAATGTAGCCGGTCAACTTGTCTATAACAAAAATATAGAGGCAGCTACTGGTTACAATGAAATTTTGATTCATCAAAGTTTATTAAAGGAACCTGGAGTTTATTTTATAACTCTTGAAACGAAAACACATCGCGTAAGTCAAAGAATGATCTTAATGAAAGAATAGAAAATTTCAAATTCGTAAAGTTCCTTTTTATTTTATTAGCAGTCCCGCCCGGGACTGCTATTTTTTTGCTGAAAATTGAAAAAACTAGGCGTGGGAAACTTTTTAGCCCTTCATTGTTCTGATAATGAACTACTTATAGATATAACTTGGTATAGTTTTCGAATATGTTAACTAAAAACAAGTTTCATGCACTATTAGGTGGAGAGGTAGCCATATTATGCGCTCACCTCTCTTTCTTTTTTTAGGTTTAGATATTACAAAGAGTAAAAGCTTATTTTTCCCCATTATAAAAAACGAACATCAAACCAAAGTTCAAATAATTTTCCTCCCAATTTCTTTGACTGACATCGCCATTAAGGTCTTCCGCTACTCCAGATAAATCATAAGTAACCCATGGCATTTGTATATAAGGCCGGATCGCAAAAGTTAAATTCGGGCCTGCATCTAGATTATATCCTATAAAAAAATGACTCCCAAGGCCCCATTGATTCGTAATGTCATACCTGCCATCAATCCCGGTAACTTCAGTCCTAATGGCAAAATTATCGATGTCAATACTTCCACCATAGCTAAAGCCTCCTATAAAAGTTTCCAAGCCAACAGAATAACTATTGAATCGATGGTTATATCGTCGCGTAAAAGAAGCACTGGTTGATGGATCAATTCCTTCAGCTCTTTTTGCTCTAAAACGGTTTCGCCATGTGAAATCAAGCGCTACAAAATTCCATCGATAACGCAGACTTAGATGCATCCCTTGCATAAAACGAATTGGTTCAATTTTATTTTCAAGCCAAGGTTTGCTGGAGTTAAAGTCTTGGATTATACTTCGGTCTATTTCAGGGTTCGAATACCCAAGAGAGTAAGCAACTCCAATGTTGAATTGAGCCTGGCAAAAAAAAGATGCCGAAGAAAATAATAGAGAAAATACTAGTTTTGAAACTTGTAATCGCATTCTTTGAAACGTAATTAGGGTTTACTTAAACTTATAAAGTTAAGCAAAGTTAAATTTCTTTCTCCCAGTTTTGCAAAATCATCTCAATTTAGTCATATTGTGATAATTGTTATTCATTGAAACAAGACAATGAGCAAAAAACGAAAATCCAAAGGAAAACCTAGCAACCCTAAATCTGCCAACCTACCTAAAGTAGTGACACATTCCAATCAAGATTTTTGGAAAGACAACTGGGCTGCAGCACTAATAATTTTCCTGCTTCCTTTTTTCTTCTACTGGATGAGTTATTCCTTCGGATATGTATTAGATGATACTATTGTAATTGTTGATAATAGCTTTACCAAGAAAGGATTTTCTGGAATCTATGAGATTCTGACAACAGAAAGCTTTGCCGGATATTTTGGAGAACAGAAGAATATACTGATTGGTGGTCGTTATCGGCCTTTATCAATTGTTAGCTTCGCAATAGAGTATGGCATCTGGGGGGGTAATCCCAGTGTTAGTCATTTCTTCAACGTATTGCTCTATGCCTTAAGTGGAATATTAATTTTCCGCCTGATCTTTTTATTACTACCGAATTGGAAAGATAACCAATGGTTTTTAGGATTGGCATTTATCACCGCATTGCTGTTTGTGATGCACCCCATTCACACAGAAGTAGTAGCCAACATAAAAGGAAGGGACGAAATCCTCGCTTTACTTTTTTCACTAAGCGCATTATTTGGAGCAGTACGTTACATAGATACTGGTAAAATATACTATCTAGTGCTTACCGCAATTTCCTGGTTATTGGCAGTGCTATCTAAGGAAAACGGGATCACCTGGTTGTTGATTATTCCAATGACTATTTATTATTTTCGTTCTTTCTCTATGCACAGACTGGGAACACTGATGGGAGCTTTAGGACTCATGCTAGTGCTCTATTTTGGGATGCGGTATAATGCGCTGGACTTTATTTTCTCTGCCGGAGAAGGAGAGAGTACGGATATCATGAATAATCCATTTTATGGAATTTCGGCAGATAAAAAATTCGCCACCATCTTTTATACCTGGGGTGTTTATCTCAAACTATTATTTTTTCCGCACCCATTGACGCACGATTATTATCCTTACCAAATTCCGATTCTTGGGTTTGGTGATTGGCGGGTATTATTATCCCTAATCGTTAACCTTGGCTTAGGTGTTTATGCCTTGCTGGGTATTCAAAAGAAAAGCGTCGTCAGTTACAGTATTCTGTTTTACTTTATTACATTTTCTATTGTTTCTAACTTAGTATTGAATGTTGGAACAACGATGAATGAACGCTTTGTATATATGCCTTCTCTGGGTTTTTGCTTATGCCTTGCTTTTTTTATTACTCGCTGGCTTCCAGCGAGACTAAACGAAAACCCACGAGATATAAATATCATTTCCGTAGGAATATTGATCCTGCTGCTTTTAGGATACGGAGCAAAGACTTTATTACGAGTGCCGGATTGGGAGAATGCATTATCATTGAATAGCGCTGCTGTGAAATTTTCACCTAACAGTGCTCGTGCAAATTGTTTTATGGGAGTAGCACTCTACGAGGAACTGCAAGTAACAACGGACCCTGCCCGAAAAGATTTTCTTCTTCAAGAATCTTCTTACTACATCAGCAGAGCATTGGAGATTCATCCTAATTATGGTTCCGGGCTTACCATGCAATCTGGGATATTGGCAGAGCAATATAAAAAGGATAATGATATTGATAAACTACTCAATGGTTTTGCATCAATTCTAAACTACCGGATAGAATTAGACTTCATTAATCAATATATTGAATACCTCATCCGGGGGCAAAATCACCAACAAAAATTATTCAACTTCCTTTATCGAATTGGATACAACCAACATTACCAGACCGGTAATTATTCAGTAGCATTAACCTATCTCAATTATGCTTTCCAGGTTGACCCCTCTAACAAAACAATTATTCAGGCGATAGCCCAGTCTTACGAAAATTTAGGAAATACCGCCAAAGCAAACGAATTTTATCAAAAATTGAATTAAGGATAAGAGTCTAAATATTAGACTGTTATAATTAAGAATAAAGCATTATGTTTAATTTTAAACACTTTTTGTTTTAAAAAATGTTGAATGTTGTTGTTTTTAAAAACAATTTGTTTTAATTTTGAATCATCAGTTTGATTTTAAAACAAATTCATCATGGCACAACATACAAGTTTAGACCTTAAAGTGTACTTCCGAAAATATTGGTTCCAGTTGACGGTTATTGCGCTTGTACTTTACGGTGTAACAAGTAAAGATTTTAGTTTCCAATTCAATGTGAATAATCCAGAAATTGAAAACTCTATAAAGGGTTCTGGAAAAGACAGGCAGCATGGTAAAAAGGAGAAACAGGAATTGATTACTAAAAATGGAGGCAAACAACAGGTTGCGAAAAGCGAAGCGAGTCTCTTCAGTAAAATTCCGTTTATAGGAGGTGGTAATAGTACTACCAAAAAATCAGAATTGGCTAATATTGACCAGCAAACAGTTCAGTCTTATTTAAAACGCTTTGCTCATGTTGCCATCAATGAACGTAAAAAATACGGTGTCCCGTCTTCCATCATTTTAGCAAATGCACTATTCCACAGTTTTGCAGGGCAAAGAGATATGTCAAGGGCAGGGAATAATCACTTCGCAATTCCATGTGCACAAGGATGGTCCGGACAAGAAGGAACTTATGCCGGAGCCTGTTACAGACATTATGAAAATGCATGGACTAGTTTTAGGGATCATAGTTTATTTGTTACCTCAGGTCGATTCGAGAAGCTTCGACAGTTAGGAAGTACTGATTATAAGAGCTGGGCAGAAGCATTAGAACAACACAAGTTTTCAGAACTAGAGGAATTAGAAGACAATCTGATTAAGATCATAGAGAAGTATGGCCTCCAGGAGTTAGACTATAAGTAATATCCAGATACTGGACAAAAATGTAAAATAGGGATAGCGGTGATCAGCTCGCCAATGCTGCTACAAGCGTCTTAGCGAGCTGTAGCAGACCGGTAAACCCGATAAGAGTGCCTGGAGCTACTCTAATGTTTTTCAGTATAGTTGGAATTACTATTGGACGCCTTCTCTTTCTTTCCTTCGGTAGTCAACACCTGCGCCATAAACCCAGCCAACTT
>JAHDHW010000204.1:0-5009 GCA_020631105.1 Saprospiraceae bacterium
TTCCGATCTCCAGTCCATACAATACTCCTTCTACTACCGTTTATGCAGTCGTAGGAAGTGGTAATTGTATTTCTCAACCAGTAGCGATTCAGCTCGATGTTGTTGATAATCCAATTGCGAATGCAGCTTCTGCCGAAGCCTGTGACGAAGGAACGGGTACCGCTTCTTTTGACCTAACACTTTTAGAAAACACGATCAATGGAGGGAATACAAATGCGGTTAATTTCTTTGAAGACATTAATGCTACTATTCCAATCTCCAGTCCATACAATACTTCTTCCGCTACGATTTACGCAATCGTTCAAAATGGAAATTGTAGTTCACAACCCGTAGCTATTCAACTAGAAGTTGATGATTTGCCACAAGCAAATAATGCTTCCGCTGATGCTTGTGACGAAGGTAATGGTGCTGCTACCTTTGACTTATCCGCTTTAGAAAGTGAAATCAATGGTGGAACCTCAAATACCGTAACTTTCTTTGAAGACCCTGGATTAACCATGCCGATATCAGGAGTGTATAACTCAGGCGATGCTACGATTTATGCGCTTGTTCAAAATTTAGAAGGTTGTACTTCTCCTTCCGTTACCGTTGATTTAAATGTAGTTCAGGAAATCAGTGAAAATCTTGACCTTGACCTTTGTGAAGGAGAAAGTGTAGTAGTTAACGGAACTTTATACGATGTAAATAACCCTGTAGGTACAGAGACTATTACAGGAGGATCGGCAGGAGGATGTGATAGTACAATTATTGTAAACTTAAGTTACTACGATGCTGTTAGTGGAAGCATTTCCGGACCGTCTATGATTTGCCAGGGAGAAGGCGCGACTTTGACCTTTAATCTCACAGGGGCCGATACCTTTAATATTATTTATGCTATAGGTCCTAATGCTCCTATTCAATTGAATAATGTATTAAATGGTCATACTATCAATGTCAATCCGGCACTTACTTCAGATTATTCTTTGATAGACGTAATTGGTATTGGAAATCCTTGTTCGCCAACAATACCTACCAATACTATTACAATCGAAGTAATTGATATAGAAAGTACAATTACTCAACTTATCGATTATGATGGATTTGGAGTAAGCTGCAATGGCTCCGCTGATGGTAGCCTTGAAGCCATTCCCTTAACGGGCACTGCCCCTTTCACTTTTGAATGGAGTAATGGTGCAACTGGCGCTATTATCGATAATATACCTGCCGGGAATTATACGGTAACGGTAACGGATAATATGGGTTGTACAGAGCAAAGTAGTTTCATTATAGATGAGCCAGAGGGAATATCAGCATCTTTTACGAGCCTTGCTCCTGATTGCTATGGCGATCAAAATGGCCTAATAATTATTGATACAATTATTGGAAATGCCGGGCCTTTTGAATATTCAACCGACGGCACTTTCTTTAGTGATATTGTTTCATATCCTGTTAGCATTCCTGGTTTGGCAGCTGGCAATTATCAAATACTTATCCAGGATCTTAATGACTGTGGCATTAGTGAAACCATAAATGTTGCTTCCCCTATCGAAACGCAAGTTGACCTGGGAGATGACCTCACCATTGATTTAGGAGATAGCATCCGGCTTGAAGCCCTTACCAATTTCGAGGTCGCATTCATAGACTGGGGCTTATCATCTGTCAACTGCGAGACCTGTTTAAATCCATTTGTCTATCCACTACAGACTTCTAGTTATGCGGTAACGGTAACAGATAGTTTAGGATGTAGTGCTACTGACGATATTATTGTTTATGTCCGAAAAGATAGAAACGTATTTATCCCTACCGCATTTACGCCTAATAATGACGGCCAAAATGATGTCTTCTTTGTGCAGACAGATCAAAGTGTATTATCAATCAAACGCTTCCACATTTTTAATCGTTGGGGAGAACAGGTATTCGCGATGAATGACTTTTTGCCAAATGATGAAAATATGGGTTGGGATGGTAGATTGAATGATCAAGAACTAAATCCAGATGTGTTTGTTTACTTTGTCGAAATTGAATTTGTTGATGGCAGGGTGGAAGTATTCAAAGGGGATTTGACTTTAGTCAGATAAAATCCTTTTGCTTTTGGGAGACCTCCTTGTTTAGTAAGCATAGGTTCTATGTTAAAGATTGCGTATTCACCAATATATAAATATACCTTACCGGAGAAGCATCGGTTTCCGATGATAAAGTATGAGCTTATTCCAGAGCAGTTGATCTATGAAGGTACGATCAGCGAATCAAACTTATTTCACCCCAGCCCGGCAACGGAGGAAACGATCTTGCTTACGCATACTCCGGAATATTGGACAAAACTCCAGACACAGGATCTTAATGCAAAAGAAATCCGAAAAATTGGCTTCCCAATGTCTGAGCAATTAATTACGCGCGGCACGCATATCGCACAAGGCACTATTGAATGTGCACTTTATGCTCAAAAATTTGGAATAGCAATGAACATCGCAGGAGGAACACATCATTCCTTTGCAGATCATGGAGAAGGCTTTTGCATTTTTAATGATATTGCAATGGCGTCTAACTATTTTTTACGCCATGGTTTAGCGCAGCAAATTTTAGTCATCGATCTGGATGTACATCAGGGAAACGGCACCGCCAAGATATTTGAAAATGAGCCTCGTGTATTCACTTTTAGCATGCATGGCGCACGTAATTATCCTACTAAAAAAGAACAATCCGACCTCGACATTGGACTACCTGACAAAACGGAGGATACGCTTTATCTCAAACAACTTAGGGAAACACTTCCAAAGTTAATTGACGAGGTACAACCAGATTTAATTTTTTATCTCTCTGGGGTCGATGTCTTAGAAACGGATAAACTTGGTCGATTAAGTTTGAGTATGGCGGGCTGTAAGACCAGAGATGAAATCGTTTTGAAGGCCTGCAAACAAAATGAAATTCCAGTGGCAGTAAGTATGGGCGGTGGTTATTCAGAACGTGTCGCACATATTATTGAGGCACATGCTAACACCTTCCGTTTGGGGCAGGAAATTTTCTTTTAACCCTGTCTCATTTGAAAACTATTAACTTCCTGAATAGCAAGTTGGGAAATCAAAATTATTCTCCGACATTTACGCAAAATAAAACGCATTGAGCGAAGCTTCATTTCATCCGATTCCTTCTTCTTATAAATATGCCTCCGTCGTTATTCCGATTGCGGTACCCAAACCTTATACTTATATCGTCCCCGATCATCTCATACAGGAGATACAGGTTGGCGTTCGGGTAGAAGTACAATTTGGAAAAAACAAGCTATACTCCGGATTAGTTATTGAGCTATTAGAAGACCTCCCAGATCAAGTAAAACCTAAGCCAATCTTATCGGTCATAGATCCAGAGCCTGTTATCTATGAGCAGCAAATAAAAGCCTGGAAATGGATCTCCTCCTATTACGCATGTACCATTGGAGAGGTAATGAATGCTGCGCTACCTGCAGGAATGCGTTTATCCAGTGAAACACGTGTAATCCTTAGTCCAATATTCGACGAGGATTATGATGGCTTCAATGATAAGGAGTATATGATCGCTGAAGCTTTGAATATACAAAAGGAGTTAAGTATAAATGATATTAGAGACATTCTACAGCAAAAGACAGTTTACCCTTTGATTAATCGTTTACTCCAACGTAAGATTATTTATCTGAAAGAGGAGTTAATCGCTCGGTACAAGCCCAAAGAGGTTTCTTGTGTCAGACTTCAGGAGCCTTATGCTTCTGCTTCTGCTATGCTTGAAATCGCCTTCGAAAAATTAAGCCGATCAGATCGGCAAGTAGAAGCGATGATGGCATACTTGCAATTAAGTCAACGTCAGGAGTTTGTCCGATGCCAGGAGGTCTATAAAAAGGCGAATGTGGACCTCGCGGTACTTAAAGCCATGCAGAAAAAAGGAGTGCTCGAAATCTATAAGAAAGAAGTCAGCAGGATTGGAGGTTATGAAGAAGCTCTGGTAGATATGTCGGAACTCTCCGAACAGCAACAAACCATCCTCGCAGAGATTAAACCAAAAGAAGAGCAGGCTGTCTCTCTAATCCACGGTGTAACCGGAAGTGGTAAAACACGGGTTTATGTAGAGATGATCAATGAAGCACTGGCCCGAGGTGAACAGGTGCTTTACCTTTTGCCAGAGATTGCACTTACGGCTCAACTAGTTAGCCGCCTTCAAAAGATCTTTGGAAATGACATTGCAGTGTACCACTCGAGGATGAATAATCCGGAGCGGGTGGAAGTCTGGCAAAATGTCCTAAAAGGTAAACCCATAATCATGGGAGCACGTTCGGGGCTCTTTCTTCCATTTAAAAATCTAAAATTAATTATAGTTGACGAAGAACATGATCCATCTTACAAACAAGTAGATCCTGCTCCTCGCTATCATGCCAGAGATCTGGCGGTCTACCTGGGGCATATTTACCAGGCAAAAGTTGTACTCGGGACTGCTACCCCATCGCTGGAATCTTTTTATAATGCTAAAATTGGTAAGTATCAACTATTGGACATGCCAGAGCGATTTGGAGGGATTGAATTACCGGAGATGGTGATCGTTAACTTAAGAGACGCTCTCAAGAAACAAAAGATGCAATCTTTGTTTAGTAGTGTCTTAATGGAAGAATTGAAAGCAACACTGGAAAGGGGCGAACAAGCTATTTTATTTAAAAATCGCCGTGGATACGCGCCGACGATGCGTTGTACAGCTTGTGACTGGCACTCTGGCTGTATCAATTGCGACGTTAGCTTAACTTATCACAAGCATTTTAATAAGCTTCGTTGCCATTACTGTGGATACCAAACCGCGCTTCCAGTTGAATGCCCTGCTTGCGGGTCTAGAGAATTAAATATTCGAGGTTATGGGACGGAGAAAATAGAAGATGAGCTACAGATATTCCTGCCAGACACTAAAATTGGCCGTTTAGACTTTGATACGGTCCGAGGTAAAGATGCACATGCTAAGATCATTAATGACTTTGAGGAGCAACGAACCCAAATACTCATTGGTACTCAGATGGTTAC
>JAHDHW010000204.1:5109-8771 GCA_020631105.1 Saprospiraceae bacterium
ATGGAGAGGCGGGAGTTTCAATATCCACCTTATCACAGGCTCATCAAAATAACACTAAAACACCGAAATCCTCAGCTTCTAAACGAAGCCGCAAAGGCCTATGCTAAAGAAATGCGTGCTAAATTAGGTGGTCAAATCATTGGCCCGGCTGTTCCGTCAATTCCGAGAGTGAGAAACTATTTTATTTTAGACTTTTTGATAAAAATGGACAAAGACAGCAAAAAATCTGCACGAATTAAACAAATAATACACGAGAACATTTCTCTCGTCAAATCCATGCAAGGATTCTCTACCGTGAGGTTCAATATCGACGTAGACCCTTCGTAAACTACTGTTAATCAGTATTTTAAAAAAACATCCAATACTCTTACAACTTTAACCATGTTTTAATCCATATGGATCAGCGGAAAGCCTGATCTAAATCAGGATATCGGCGAGTAAAAATACACTTCAGCGGCACTTCTATTGGCATACATATTGTTCTTTTACAGGCATAAAAGTGTCTACCCCTCCTAATCCTAACACATTCCCAGCTTAAACTGTAAACTACTATTGAATGATGACCGCCGTCTAAAAACGGTCACTAATTAACATGCTATGTCGAGAAAAATGGTATTCTGTTTAAGGAATGCTGTCAAGGTACTATACGTCTTTGCAGTTCTCTTCTTATTTACGGGGCATTTTACGTTTGCACAAAATATTTCTGGTGTAATTAATACCTATGCGAAAGTAAGTAGTATTAGTGGTACTAGCCTTTCGATAACAAATGTATCAGGTGCTGGATCAATAAGCAGCTTTGATGCAGGCAGTACAGTACTTATCATCCAAATGAAAGGAGCATCAATAGAAACTTCTAATGATGAGAGCTACGGAGATATTTTAGATTACGGAAATGCTGGAAATTATGAGTTTACAACAGTGGCATCCCGTTCGGGTTCCAACTTAACCTTATCAGGTCTCTCAAGGAGTTATGATGCAGCAGGTTTAGTTCAGATTGTTGCATATACAGACTATTCAAGTCCGACAGTTACCGGAACAATTAATGCAATTGATTGGGATGCTTCTTTAGGCCGTGGTGGAGTAATTGTCGTAAGTACCAGTGGGAACCTTTTATTATCTGCTGATATTGATGCATCACTACAAGGTTTTGAAGGTGGGAGTGTAAGTAATAATTATAATGGAAGTTGTAGTAGTGGACACCCTTATGCTACGACAGATACTGATTATGGCGTAAAAGGAGAAGGAATTGTTATTACGCCTTCTGATAATAGAAGTAGAGGAAAATTAGGTAATGGTGGCGGAGGTGCTGCTCCAAAGAATGCCGGAGGAGGTGGTGGTGGAAACTATACAGAAGGAGGTTATGCCGGCTATGGAAGGAATTGTACAGTTTCATCCTCAGGAGGAGGTTTAGGTGGGGCTGAATTAGCATATTCTCCTTCCTTAAACAAAGTCTTTCTCGGAGGAGGAGGTGGCGGTGGTCAAGCAAACAATGGTCAGGCAACAGATGGTTCTAACGGAGGTGGGATCATTTTTGTGTTTGCGGACACCCTAAAAACTGATTGTGCAAGTAACTGGGGGATCTATTCTGCTGGAGGAGCTTCAGCCCAAAGTAATAATGAAGGAGCTGGAGGAGGTGGTGCAGGAGGCGCTATATCATTGACCATCAATGCTTTTGACACAGATGCTTGTACTATAAACATCCTTGCGAATGGTGGAGACGGAGGAGATGTTGAACACACTAACGTTCACGGTGGTGGTGGTGGTGGTGGTATTGGAGCTATCCTTGTCAATATCCCTATCCCAGAAGATGTAGATACTGAAAGTACGCCCGGAGATGCGGGAAAAGATTGTAAAAACTGTGGATCTTCAGGAAGTGGAGGTGGTGGCTGTACAGTTGATTGTACAACACCCAATTCCTCTGACAGACCGTACATGAGTTGTAATAATGATATTACCACTGGTCCGGATGCAGGAACTTGCTGGGCTATTGTAAATTACACTCTACCATTTGCCCTGGACTCAGTTATATCAACTATTTCTGGATTTGCTTATGATTATGATACCAGCTACTGGAATGAATACCATTATGGAGGTGGATCAATCAACTTCAGTAACTTAAGCAGTCAAATAGCTATAACCGGAGCGAATGATAATACATCTAATGCCGTAAGTGAATATTGTATTTATGCCCCGGCAAGTGGAACCTTATCTTTTAGCTGGAGTTATTCAACCAATGACTCAGACCCGGACTTTGATCCATTTGGTTATTATATAAATGGTGTTTTTACAACAGTTACAGCAGGTACAGGAACCAGTCAATCGGGCTCTGTCTCGGTTTCCATTCAAGAAGGAGATAGCTTTTGTTTTTCACAGCAATCTACTGATGGTGCATACGGTTCAGCGACTACTACGATTAGCAATTTTAGTGCTCCTGGGTACCAGGTACCCGTTGTATTAAACGCTGGCTATAGCAGTGGTAATTACTTTCCGCCTGGCACTACAACGGTAGAATACATTGCCACTTATGCCTCTGGTGATCAGGATACTTGTTCATTTAATATAACAGTTACAGATAGCAGCAGTCCAGTTGCAGTCTGTAAGGATATTACCATTGAAGAGGGAACAGTCATTTCTCCTGTAATGCTTAATGATGGAAGTACCCTGCCCTGCAGCTTTGACAATTGGACAGTGGATCAAGCTAATTTTTGTGGTGCTCCCGGCTCATATAATGTTACGCTGACAATAGAAACTTCGTTTGGAGTGACAAGTAGTTGTAATTCCGTGGTTACCGTAAATAGTACCTCAGGAACTTCTGGAAACTTCGACCCTCAAATAAGCAACTGTCCATCTGACATAACGACAAATTCAACTTCTGGAGCCTGTACAGCAAATGTAAGCTACACCCCTCCAACTGCTTCAAATACTATAAATGGGTTTAATTATGACTATGAGCTATGTGAATGGACTTATACCGCAGAAAGTGATGGTTATATCACCGCATATTCACCAGATTCTGTAAAACTAACTTCATCTGATGAAGGGGTATTCCATGCACAAACAAATTTAGAAATCACTATTCCTTGCGATGTTACTATTTCTTTCGACTGGGATTATATTCAAAATGATGTGGACGGAGCTGCGGGATGGGATCCTTTTGGGTATACTCTAAATGGTAATTATACTCAGTTGATAGTAGGGGAAATTACCGATACTTCATCTAATTCAGGCGGGACAGGAGCAATTACACAAACTGGCTCTCAGACGATCGCTCTAAATGCAAATGATGTTTTTGCCTTTACTCAACGTACAGTAGACGGCATATTTGGAACAGGTGAAACAACTATATACAACTTTACTGCTACTGAAGATTATAGTTTAAATCGTACCGCCGGATTAGCTTCAGGCAGCGCATTTCCAGTAGGTACTACCACGGTCACCTATGAAGCTGAAGATTGTGAAGGGAATACTAGCGTTTGTAGTTTTGATGTTACGGTAGAGGATAATGAAAACCCTAGCATTACTTGTCCAAGTGACATAACGGTTAATACCGATTCAGGTAATTGTACTGCAGCCTCCCCTAGTTTGGGAAGCCCATCAGTATCAGATAATTGCACAAGTTCTCCTTCTACTTCGAATAACGCACCAACTAGTTTTCCACTTGG
>JAHDHW010000023.1:0-23055 GCA_020631105.1 Saprospiraceae bacterium
GGTACGAGTACATATACAACAAGTGGCGATTACACAGATTTACTGATGACAGTAAATGGCTGTGATTCGACAGTGAACTTAAGCTTAACGGTGCATCCATTAAGTACAATATCGCAGGATGTTGATTTATGTGAAGGAGCTACTTATGAAGGAGTTACTTACAATAGCGATATAACATTGACAGATATCTATGTAGATCAGTACGGTTGTGATAGTACGGTTGTGACCAATATTATTGTACACCCTAATTATGACTTAACCGTTGATATTGACCTATGTGAAGGAGGTGTATATAATGGAATAACTTATACTGCGGATGCTACCTTTACGGATACCTATACTAGCGAATACGGTTGTGATAGTATTGTCACTACAAATATTACAATAACCCCACAAATCTTAGTAACTAATGATGTTGCCCTTTGTTCAGGGGAAAGTTACGAGGGGACAGTCTATACTACAGACGTGAGTTATGATAATTCTTTTGTTTCTGTTGGAGGCTGTGATAGTATCGTTACAACAAATATTACGGTAATAGAACCAATTATTGTTGATCTCGATTCTACCATCTGTGAAGGTGAAACTGTAACTATTGGAACAAGTACCTATAACTCAACAGGTAGCTATACAGATGTGTTGACGGGTGCAGCAGGCTGTGATAGTACAGTTAATCTTGTACTTACGGTAAATGAGGTTTATACAACGAACCTAGAAGAAGTTATTTGCCAGGGTGAGAGTATCACCATTGGAACAAGTACCTACAACTCAACAGGTAATTATACAGATGTATTGACGAGTGCAGCAGGCTGTGATAGTACGGTGAATTTGATATTGACCGTGAATCCAATTTATAGTCTGGATATAGAACAGACTATTTGTGAAGGGGAAAGCTTTACAGTAGGAACAAGTACTTATACCACTGCGGGTTCATACACGGATGTGTTGATGACTGCAGCAGGCTGTGATAGTACGATCAATCTTACTTTGAATGTTAATCCAGTTTATACTATAGATTCTGTTGCGACCATCTGCGAAGGCGAGAGCGTTACAATTGGAACGAGTACTTATAACTCGACTGGTAGTTATACCGATGTACTGACTAGTGTAGCCGGCTGCGATAGTACAGTGAACCTGATGCTTACGGTAAATGAGGTTTATACAACGAACCTAGAAGAAGTTATTTGCCAGGGTGAGAGTATCACCATTGGAACAAGTACCTACAACTCAACAGGTAATTATACAGATGTATTGACGAGTGCAGCAGGCTGTGATAGTACGGTGAATTTGATATTGACCGTGAATCCAATTTATAGTCTGGATATAGAACAGACTATTTGTGAAGGGGAAAGCTTTACAGTAGGAACAAGTACTTATACCACTGCGGGTTCATACACGGATGTGTTGATGACTGCAGCAGGCTGTGATAGTACGATCAATCTTACTTTGAATGTTAATCCAGTTTATACTATAGATTCTGTTGCGACCATCTGCGAAGGCGAGAGCGTTACAATTGGAACGAGTACTTATAACTCGACTGGTAATTACACAGACTTACTGACAACGGTAAATGGTTGTGATTCTATAATTAATCTAAGCTTGACGGTTAATCCTTTAACGAGCTCAACGGAAGACATTGACTTGTGTGAAGGTGGAACTTATAATGGAATTACTTACACCGCTAATGCTACCTTAACGGATACCTATACGGATCAAAACGGTTGTGATAGTACGGTAACTCGAAATATTGTTGTACATCCTAATTATGATGAGACGTTGAATGTCAGTCTATGTGAAGGTGGGGTATACAATGGAATAACTTATAATACGGATGCTACTTTTATAGATACTTATACTAGTGAATTTGGTTGTGATAGTATTGTCACTACAGTGATTACGGTTACTCCTGAAATATTAGAGACGGTAGATGTTGAATTGTGCTCGGGAGAAAGTTATGATGGTACCGTCTATACTACTGATGTGAGTTATGATGATACCTTTGTTTCGGTAGGAGGTTGTGATAGTATCGTTACAACAAATATCACAGTGATCGAGCCAATTGTTGTTGATCTGGATTCTACGATTTGCGAAGGTGAAAGCGTAAGCATTGGAACGAATACCTTTAACTCAACAGGTAATTATACAGAAGTGTTGACGAGCGTAGCAGGCTGTGATAGTACAGTGAATTTGATATTGACGGTAAATGAAGTTTATACAACGAACCTTGAAGAGGTTATCTGTCAAGGCGAGAGTATTACGGTTGGTACGAGTACGTATACCACAGCAGGTTCTTACACAGATGTATTGATGACCACAGCAGGTTGTGATAGTACAGTGAATTTGATATTAACCGTGAATCCAACTTATAGCTTAGATATAGAACAGACTATCTGTGAAGGCGAAAGTTATACTGTTGGAACAAATACGTATACCACAGCAGGTTCTTACACGGATGTGTTGATGACTACAGCTGGTTGTGATAGTACGATCAATCTTACTTTAAATATCAATCCAGTTTACATTATAGATTCTGTCGCCACAATATGTGCAGGTGAGCAAATTGTCATCGGAAATAATACCTACGATGCAACTGGTAATTACACAGACTTACTGACGACAGTAAATGGTTGTGATTCGACAATTAATCTAAGCTTGATCGTTAATCCATTAACGAGCTCAACGGAAGACATTGACCTATGTGAAGGTGGAACTTATAACGGAATTACTTACACTGCTAATGCTACCTTAACGGATACCTACACGGATCAAAACGGTTGTGATAGTACGGTAACTCGAAATATTATTGTACATCCTAATTATGATGAGACATTGAATGTTAGTCTATGCGAGGGTGGGGTATACAATGGAATAACTTATAATGCGGATGCTACCTTTACCGATACTTATACTAGTCAATACGGTTGCGATAGTATCGTTACTACGATTATTGTAGTTACTCCGGAGATATTAGATACAGTTGATGTTGAGTTGTGTTCAGGAGAAAGTTATGAAGGGACGGTTTACACCACAGACGTAAGCTACGAGAATACTTATATAACTACAAGTGGATGTGACAGTATCGTTACGACCAATGTCACAGTGATAGAGCCAATTATTGTTGATCTGGATTCTACGATTTGCGAAGGCGAAAGTGTTACGGTTGGTACGAGTATCTATAATTCAACAGGTAATTATACAGAGGTATTGACGAGCGTAGCAGGCTGTGATAGTACAGTGAATTTGATATTGACGGTAAATGAAGTTTATACAACGAACCTTGAAGAGGTTATCTGTCAAGGCGAGAGTATTACGGTTGGTACGAGTAACTATACCGCAGCAGGTTCTTACACAGATATCCTGATGACGACAACAGGTTGTGATAGTACGGTGAATTTGATATTAACCGTGAATCCAACTTATAGTTTAGATATAGAGCAGACTATCTGTGAAGGGGAAAGCTATACTGTTGGTACAAGTACATATACCACTGCGGGTACTTACACGGATGTGTTAATGACCGCAGCAGGTTGTGATAGTACAATCAATCTTACCTTGAATGTCAATCCAGTTTATACCATTGATTTGACAGAAGAGATCTGTGAAGGGGAAAGCTATACTGTTGGTACAAGTACTTACAACACTACAGGAAGTTATTCCGATTTATTAAGGACCATCGATGGTTGTGATAGTACGGTGAATTTAATTTTGACTGTCAACCCATTGACAAGTTCTACACAAGATATTGATCTGTGTGAAGGTGGTATTTATGATGGAGTTACTTATACTGCTAATACTACCTTAACGGATATCTATAATGATCAAAATGGTTGTGATAGTACGGTGACGACTAACATTATAATACATCCAAATTATAATGAGACAGTTGAGGTAGAACTTTGTGAAGGCGGAACTTATAATGGCGTTGTCTACAACGCTGATGCTACACTAACGGATAACTTAATTAGTATCCATGGTTGTGATAGCATCGTCACGACTAACATTACAGTTATTCCTGAGATTATTAATAATATTGACCCAGTGCTTTGTTATGGAGAAACATTCGACGGTGTAACTTATACCAGAGATACGACATTCATGCAAACGTATGTGTCAAGTGGTGGTTGTGATAGTATCGTTACGACAACAATAAGTGTACTTGATGAAATTATTGAACAATTAGATCTTACGATCTGTGAAGGGGAAGAAGTTGTTGTTGGGACAAGCACCTATACAACGACTGGTACATACCAGGATATATTGACTAGTGTGAGTGGTTGTGATAGTATCGTTAATCTTGAACTTTTGGTTAATGATATATTAACTACTGATCTTACCGAAGTTATTTGTCAGGGCGAAGAAGTTATCATCGGGACAAGCATTTATAATACGACAGGTATTTACTCGGAGACCTTAAGCTCGATTACTGGTTGTGATAGTATTGTCAACTTAGACTTAACCGTTCACCCTGTTGCTACGATTAATATCGAACAAACGATTTGTGAAGGCGAGAGCTATATCGTAGGTACAAGTACTTATACGACTGCGGGTACTTACTCAGATCTATTGACAAGTGTCCATGGTTGTGATAGTACGGTTAATCTTGTATTGAATGTCAACCCTATTTATGTAATTGATTCCATCGCGATAATTTGTGAAGGCGAGAGCGTAGTGATTGGAACAAGCACTTATAATACGACAGGAGATTATACGGATTTATTGACGACGGTAAATGGTTGCGATAGTACTATTAATTTAAGCCTTACAGTTTATCCATTAAGTAGCTCAGAGTCTACCGTTGATCTTTGTGTTGGTGAAACTTATGAAGGTGTTGAGTATTTCGCTGATGCTACCTTGACGGATATCTATCCAAATGCAAATGGCTGTGATAGTACGGTAACGACCAATATTATTGTTCATCCGACTTACACAGAGACTCTAACCGTTGAATTATGTGAAGGTGGTAGTTATGAAGGACAAACGTATTTTGCAGATACCATCTTAAATGTAAATACGCCAACTAGTTTTGGTTGTGATAGCATCACGATTACAGAGATTACTGTTATTCCTGAGATTGTGGAATCGCTGACTGCGAACCTTTGTTTTGGTGAATCATTCGAAGGTAATACCTACGCTCGGGATACTATGTTTACAAATACATTTGTGTCAAGTGGAGGTTGTGATAGCATCGTTACTTATACGATCAATGTTACAGATCTGATAGTAGAAAACATCGACCTGTCATTATGTACTGGCGAAAGCTTTACAGTAGGGGCAAATGTTTATAATACAACTGGTACTTATCAAGATGTTCTCACTAGTGTTACTGGTTGTGACTCTACTGTGAACTTAAACTTGGTAATTAATGATAATTATGAAATTGACCTGATCGAAACTTTATGTCAGGGAGAGACAGTAACTGTTGGTCCAAATGTATATGCAACAACAGGTGTTTACTCCGATACCTTAACAACGGTTAATGGTTGTGATAGTATCGTAAATCTTGACCTCACCATTTTACAGGCATTTAGATTGAATCTTAATGAAGAGATCTGTGAGGGGGAAAGCTTTACCGTTGGAGCAGACACTTATAATACTACCGGAGTCTATGTAGAGACCTTAACTACAGCAAGTGGTTGCGATAGTATTATTACACTTGATCTTGTCGTTCATCCATTAGAGACCACAAATTTAGTAGAAGAGATTTGTGAGGGCGAGACCTTTATGATTGGAAATACAGGTTACACTGTTAGCGGTGATTATACAAATGTATTAAGTACTGTAAATGGTTGTGATAGTACAGTCAACTTATCATTGACCGTTTATCCACCAACAGGAAGTAGCTTTGATGTTGAAATTTGCGAGGGTGAATCATACCTTGGAGTTACATATGACAATAGTACTATTTTGTATGATACACTAGTCAACGCCAATGGCTGCGATAGCATTATCAGTACTAACGTACTTGTTCGTCCCGAGTTTTCGGATACGAGTTATGTCGCCATATGCGAAGGCGCAATTTATGACGGAATCAATTACTTCAATGATACAACGCTGGTAAACTCAATGACCACAATCTTTGGTTGCGATAGCATTCAAACGGTAATCATTAGTGTGACACCGGATATCAGAGATAGTATTACCGTAGAATTATGTTACGGAGAGGAGTACCGAGGAGTTAATTATACTTCGGATGCCATGTTGACGGATGACTACGTAGCAGATAGCGGTTGTGATAGTATAGTGACTACAACGATTCTGGTTCGGGAAGCGTTAATTACTAACCTGACTGAAGAAATTTGCGAAGGTGAAAGTTTCCCTATCGGGGCTACTGATTATACTGTAAGTGGTGACTTTACTCAAGTTTTAACCAGCATCAATGGTTGTGACAGTACCGTGAATTTAAGCCTTACAGTTTATCCGCCAACTGCTAGTTCTGCAGATGTTGAATTATGTAGTGGGGATACTTATGAAGGTGTAGTCTACTCTGCAGATGCAGTGTTGTTTGATACGTTAATCAATGCCAATGGCTGTGATAGTGTTATAACTACTAACGTACTTGTTCGACCAACCTACGCAGACAGTACCTTTGTCAGTGTTTGTGAAGGAGAAGACTTTAATAGTATTGTTTATCCAAATGATACAGTTTTAGTCGATCATCAATTTACTACTTTTGGTTGCGATAGTATATTATATACAGTGATTGATGTTGTGCCTTTGATCTATGATACTTTGGATATTCAACTTTGCTTTGGTAGTAGCTATGACGGTGTGGTTTACAATGATGATGCAACGTACACGGATACCTACAGTGCAGTTAGTGGCTGTGATAGCATCGTGACTACAAATATTACCGTGAAGCAAGAATTGATTACCAATCTGGTAGAAGAGATCTGTGAAGGGGATTCAATTGTTATTGGAACAAGCGTTTATGCAGTTGCAGGAGATTACTCTGAATTACTTTCTGCGAACGATGGTTGTGATAGTATTGTCAACTTAAATTTAACGGTCCGACCAAATTACAGTATTGACCTTGCAGAAGTGATTTGTGAAGGCGAAAGCTTCCCAGTAGGCAATTTCGATATTACCAATCCGGGAGATCATATTATTACACTGAGTTCTGCCTATGGTTGTGATAGTATCATTAATTTGAATCTTACCGTTAATCCGGTTTATCTGGATACTGTTTACCATGAAATCTGTGAGGGCGAATCAGTAACTATTGGTTCTGGCTCTTATTCAAATACTGGCGTCTTTACAACGCTGTTATCTTCGGTGTCAGGATGTGATAGTACAGTTGTACTGGATCTTACGGTACATCCTGTATACGATTTAACAATCCAAGAGCAAATTTGTGATGGTGAAGAGTATTACCTTGATGGTGTACCATATACAGAGACAGGCGTTTATACCGCTACGCTGCTTAGTGCTCATGGCTGTGATAGTACCGTGACTGTTGAGCTTGAAGTTGTACCGATTTACGTTAGCTCTTCTTATGCAAATATTTGTGCTGGTGAATCCTATTTCGCCGGTGGAGCACCGCAAACGGTATCGGGCACTTATTATGATACTTTGATTAATAGTCTAGGTTGTCCTTCCGTCCAAATTACGCAATTACTCGTATTGGATACTTATGATAATGTTGAAGAAGTGACTATTTGTAATGGAGAAAGTTATTTTGCCGAAGGCATCATGCAAAATCTTCCGGGCACTTATTATGATACATTAAGTACGCAGTACGGTTGTGATAGTATAGTGACAACAGTACTGTCTGTGCTTCCGACTTATGTTAATAACTTTGATGTTAGCATCTGTGATGGAGAAAGTTATTTTGTAGGCGGTGTTTTTGAAGACAGAGAAGGCGTTTATTATAATACTTATCAGACGGTTGATGGCTGTGATAGTATTGAAGTGATCAACTTAACAGTTTATCCTACATATTCAGCGAGTCAATCGCTTACGCTTTGTGAAGGCGAAACAATATCTGTAAATGGTCAGGAATTTGGTTCGACCGGTATCTATGTGGATTCTTTAGAAACAGTAAGTGGTTGTGATAGTCTGATTACTTATAACCTTACAGTAATCGACCGTTATGAAACATATTTCAATGAAGTAATTTGTGAAGGAGACAGCATCTTTATTGCTGGTGACTTCCGATTCAATAATGGAGAATTTATTGACACCTTCAGTGCACAGTCAGGTTGTGATAGCTTAATCATAACAGAGTTGTTAGTAGAGCCGGCAACTAATTTGATAGCGGAGGACAACTGGATTTGTTTTGGAGAAGAAGTTCAGCTCTTTGTTGAAGGAAGTGATAATGTTCGTTGGTATCCTTCGGACGGATTAAGCTGTGATGATTGTGTTGATCCAATTGCTAATCCATTAGTGACAACAACATATATCGTATCTGCCGAAAGTTGTTTAGGTACCATGACAGAAATTGAAGTAACGGTTGAGGTAAATAATCCACCGTCATTGACCTTGACAAATAAGACGGATGTTTTACTTAATAATGATATTGTTTTAGAAGCTTATTCTAATGATACCAGTGCAATGATTACCTGGTACCATGAAGGAGAAATAGTTTGTGAAGATTGTAATTCTTACACCGCAGAACCTTCAACGAATTTAAGCTACTTTGTTATCATTGAAGATGAGTTTGGTTGTACGAATTCAGATGAGATCACGGTCAATGTTAACGATGCATGTAGCTTTAGTAATTTCGAAATTCCAAACATAATCTCTCCTAATGGAGACGGATATAATGATGAATTTGAAATTAAGTATGAAGGAGTTGAGGAAGTGTCTTTACTTCGTATTTATAATCGATGGGGAGAATTAGTCTATGAGACCTTTGATATCGATCAGCGATGGGATGGTACTCA
The DNA here is from genome assembly GCA_020631105.1 of Saprospiraceae bacterium. Taxonomy (GTDB): domain Bacteria; phylum Bacteroidota; class Bacteroidia; order Chitinophagales; family Saprospiraceae; genus JAHDHW01. The sequence goes on from JAHDHW010000023.1 coordinate 8,880, forward strand.
TAAAGGCCAAAAGCTTAATCCAGGCGTTTATATTTACTATATGGAAGGCCTTTGTCTGGATAATAAAGAATTTACTAAAACTGGAAACGTAACTATACTCCGATAGGAGAAAAGATATTCTGTATATTTTAAATTCGGATTCAATTGTTGAGAAAAGCCTACTCTTTGAGGGGGCTTTTCTTATTTAAAGAACAATTTCCTGAAAGATATTACAAGGTATGATATTTCCGTTGGCATGAAAATTGACTTTATGGTAGTAGCCCTCCCTTGCTGTTAAAAGCACTACGACATAACCATACACAACCATGAGAAAAACTTTACAGCAGCTCCTGCTAGTACTATTACTGGGCGCTACCACCAATATCCTTGCACAGGATATTCACTTTTCACAAATACATGCTTCTCCAACGATTCTTAATCCTGCGATGACTGGATTAACGAATGCCGATATGCGTTTTACTGCAAACACAAAAAGTCAGTGGAATAACGTTACTAATGCTTATCGTACGATTGCTGGTACTATGGATATGAAAGTTGGCGCTTTGCCGACAGGAGATATCATTGGAGGAGGATTGTTAATTGCTTCGGATAAAGCCGGAGATTTAAATTTTACAACGAATACGATCGGACTTAGTTTTTCATATATGAAAAGCCTGGACAAAGGAAAGAACTTTGTTTCGTTTGGAATGACGAATGCTTTAGTGAGTACCAGTGTTGATTATTCTAAAATCGTAGCATTTGATATTGAGCCTTCTATTCAAGATGGAGCTTTAAATAATACAAGCTATTTTGATGTTTCTGCGGGGATTGGTTGGTTTCATAATTTTAATGATCGTTATGCTTTTCACTTAGGAGCTTCTATCTTCCATCTTAACCGACCGGATGTTTCTTTTTATGATGATGGTACAGATGTTAATGGTCAGTTGCTTTATCGTAAGTATACCATTCATGGAACAGGAGAGATTGAGATCAGTAAGAAATCTATCTTAAAGCCAAGTTTTTTGTTTGCTGATCAGGGGCCTCACAAAGAAATTACATTAGGAAGTTTTTGGAAATACAAAACAACAAAAGATAAAAAGCAAGATAATCCCACCGCTATTTATTTTGGTGGATGGTTGCGTTGGCACGCTGAACAAGGATATATCGGAAGAGATGCTTTTATTGGAGCAGTAAGAATTGACTACAAAAAGACTTTTATGACTTTTACCTTTGATGTAAATATTTCTTCTTTGAGCCAGGTAAGTTTTGGTGCCGGAGGACCGGAGTTTTCTATTATTCAATTGATAGATTTCCGAAATGACCGATTAAGACCTAAGAAGGTCCAATGTCCTGCTTTGAGTTACTAATAGCAAAGTTTTAACACACAATAAAAGAAGCCTTAATTCTTCAGCTCTTGAAGGATTAAGGTTTTTCTTTTTTAAAGAAGTTTACACTTTACTGAATTAGCTTATTCTCTGGTATGAGTTTTGATTTATTCATAGGGAACTACACTAAAGCCTTAACATATTATATTTTAATTTAATTTAAACCCTTTTCACCCTGTTGAGAAGAACATAAAATCAGGCATACATGAGATATTTGCTACGCAATCCCCACATTTTTTTAATGCTACTATTAGGGACAAGCTTTAATCAGTCCTTTGCCCAGCTATTCTATGAAGGAATGGTTTTCGATGGTATGAATAAGCCATTGTTAGAAAATGCTTCTTCAGTTGATATTAGCCCGGATGGACAGTTTGTTTACGCTACCAGTTTTGATGATAACGCAGTCACTGTTTATACACGTGATATTGGAGGTAGTCCAGGTGCACTGACTTTTGTTGAATCTGTAAAAAACGAAGTCAACGGTGTTTATGGTTTGCAAGGTGCTTATCATTTAAAAATTAGCCCCGATGGTAATCATGTTTATGTAGCTAGTTCTTTAGATGATGCCTTAACTGTTTTTTCAAGAGATGTTGTAAGTGGTACGCTTACCTACCTTACGACTTATTGGAATAATGTAGGTGGTGTTGAAGGAATTTCAGGTGCTTACTTCGTAGACATGCCAGTTGATGGAAACCATGTTTATGTAGCAGGACCAGATGAAAATGCAGTTGCAGTTTTCGAGCGTAATGTGCTTACGGGCGAGCTTGGATTTGTGCAGATGATCCAGGACGAAAGCGGAGATGTTACAGAAATGAATTACCCATTAGCATTGAACGTTAGTCCAAATGGTAAGCATGTATATGTTACCAGTTTTGGAGACCAGGCGCTTAATGTTTTTGAGCGAGATTTGGTTTCAGGAGAATTGGAATTTGTCGAATTCTTTAAGGAGGGTTCTGGAGGTGTGAGTGGATTAATTTCTGCCTATGCTCCATATGTAACACCAGATGGTAATCACGTTTACGTTACGGGCTTAGACTCAGATGGGGTAGTAGTTTTTTCAAGAGATAATATTAGCGGTGAGCTGGAATACGTAGATACTTATATTGACGGAAGTAATGGTGTTGATGGTATTTCAGGACCAACGACTATGAGTGCTTCGGCGAATGGAGAGTATTTATTTGTTGCTGGATCGAACGAAGATGCAGTCGCAATTTTTCAGCGTAATACAACTTCTGGTACCTTGTCTTTTCTATCTATGGTCCAGCAAGGAGTAAGTGGTGTATCCGGAATAGCATACCCAACTTACCTGAAAGTGAGTGAAGATGGAGCCAATTTATATGTTACCGGTTTTGCATCTGCATCTATAGGTGTGTTTAGTATTGATGAAGTGGCAGGTAATCTGAACTTCCAAAGTGCAGAGACTGGCGCAGGATTAGGTATCTCTGGTTTAGATGGAAACGCTGCGGTAGCGGTTAGTCCTGATGGTAATTTCGTTTATGCAGCAGGAAATAATGATGATGCAATTGTAGTATTCGAAAGAGATGATGTTTCAGGGATGTTAACCTTCGTACAGGAAATAGAAGATGCCAGTGCAACGGATGGTCTTAATGGAATAAATGGTATTGCCATCAGTGCTGATGGTAACTATGTTTATACGACAGGTTTTTGGGATAAGACAATAGTGCTTTTTACTCGAAACCCGAATACCGGAATGTTGACTTATGTAGAGCGTTGGAAAGATGGTCTGCAAGGAGTTGATGGTTTGAATGGTGCAAATTATGTAACGATTAGCCCTGACGGTAATAATGTATATGTAACGAGTTTCTGGGATAATGCTGTTGCAGTATTTGATGTTGGAGCATCTGGTTCACTTACTTTTAGAGAGGTGCACAAAGATGGATCTTTGGGAGTAGATGGCTTGAGTCGAGCATCAGGTATAGTTATTACACAAGACGGTAGTCATGCTTATGTCGCAGGTAATAATGATAATGCAATTGCAATTTTTCAAAGAGCTTCTGATGGTAGCCTGACTTATCAGGGGGCCATTAAAGATGGTGTTAACGGAATAGATGGTATTCAGCGAATTACTTCTGTAGCCGTCAATTTGGATGGTACTCAAGTATATGGAACAGGACAAAATGATGATGCACTTGCAATCTTCAATAGAGATGCAATGGGAAATCTTACCTTTCATGCACAGATGAAAAACGGAGTTGGAGATGTTGAAGGAATGGATGGCCCAAGCAGAATGACAATGAGTAATGATGGAAGCCTTATTTATGTAACGGCTGAAAATAGTGATGCTCTGGTTGCATTCCGCGTACTTGGGGATTCTTTGACTTTCGAAGGATCACAAAAAGATTCGGACATGGGTGTCAATGGCTTGGATGGAGCTGAGTTTGTTGCAGTGACTCCTGACGGTAAACATATGTACGTTGCAGCAAGTATTGATGATGCGATTTCAATCTTTAGTTGTACTTATGTACTTGATACTAAGCAAACAATTTGTGAAGGAGACTCTGTCGTAGTCGGAGCAAATGTATATAAAGCATCCGGAGTATATGTTGACACTTTTAGCTTCGGAGCATGTAAAAGTGTAACGACATTAGAATTAGAAGTACAACCTGCTATGACAGAAATGTCAGTGGAACTTTGTAACGGCGATGTTTATACTTACGATGGTAATCAGTATAATTCTACTGGGGTTTACACCTTTGATTTTACTTCCGCTAAAGGATGTGATAGTACAGTAGTTATTGATCTTACTGTGGTTAATCAATTCTCTACAACAGAGGAGGTTGTCAATATTTGTCAGGGAGAGTCTTATATGTGGGGAGGACAAGAATATACAACTTCTGGGTCCTACTCTGAGACTTTTACTTCTTCCTTTGGCTGTGATAGTACAGTAATGCTAGATCTAACCGTCGATCCAACTTATGACCAAGTATTGGATGTTGAAATTTGTGAAGGAGAGTTTTATATCCTTGGAACGCAAAATTATATTGCTACAGGGACTTATGTAGAGACCTTTGCTTCCAGTACCGGCTGTGATAGTACCATTACACTTAATCTAATTGTCTTCGAACCTGAATCTGTTGTGAATGCAACGATCTGTGATGGGGATACTTATACCATTGGTAATAATAGTTTCACCGAGTCAGGATCTTATGCATTTACTTTAGAAAGTAATATTGGATGCGAAGACAGTGAAGTAACCTTGCATCTTGTCGTATTACAGTCGTCCGAAGAGTCGCTTGTAGAAACCATTTGTGAAGGACAAAGTTATTCCGTTGGTGATGAGACTTATAATACTTCTGGAGTATATACTCAGGTGTTCACAGCAGTGAATGGTTGTGATAGTACGATTACGCTTGACCTAACCGTCGTGCCGACAATGGTGACGTTGAACGAAACCATTTGTGAAGGTGAAAGCTATACCGTAGGAACAACAACTTATACTACTACCGGGCAGCATACGACTACCCTTGCCGGAACTGCCGGATGTGGTGATAGTACAGTTGTCCTTAATCTAGTGGTTGAATCTACTCAACAAGATATTGCAGCAACCATCTGTGATGGTGAAACTTATACATTAGGGACTTCTACGTATACTACAACAGGAGTATATACCCAATCTGCTACTTCTGACGCAGGTTGTCTGATTAATTATACGCTGAACCTAACGGTCGCGGATAATTATGAAATGAATGTAAATGCCTCTATTTGTGAAGGTGGAAGTGTAGAAGTCGCAGGAGAAACCTTTACAGAGGTTGGACAATATACAGTAGATTTAAGTTCTACGGCAGGATGTGATAGTACCATTATGGTTAACGTTAGTCTGGCAGATCCAATCGAAGCGGATGATATGATTTCGTGGGATGAGAACAGTAGTACAGGTGCAATCGACTTAACTGTAAACGGCGGTCAGGCACCTTATACGTTCAACTGGAGTAATGGAATGGTAACGGAAGATATTACGGATTTGCCAGCGGGTGAGTATACCGTTACGGTTACGGATGCTAATGGATGTACGATGGACTTTAGCTTCATGGTAGATCAATCAAGCTCAACTTTTGATATTGGTCAATTAGTAGAAGTTACATTATTCCCGAACCCGGCACCCGTCGGAGCAACAGCCAGTATGGCGTTTTCGATCAGCGAACGTCAGAATCTGCGAATACAATTATTCGATAGCACTGGTAAGTTAATCCATGCGGATCGACAAACTTTCTTTAGCGGAGCAAGCTCTTACGAGTTGCCACTTCCAAAAGTTCAAGGTTTGTATCAGGTAGTGATTACAACAGAATCCGGCGTATTTAAATCTATCCCGGTTTCCGTCAAATAAAATAGCAAAGCCAAATTAAAACGGAGGGCTTCAGGAAATTTCCTGAGGCCCTTTTTAGTATTCGATATACTGCTTCAAATTTTATTTTTATATCCCCTGATGTTATAGGTAAACGAAGTAGGAGACGAGGAACGCAACAAAAGTTAAAAGTAGACCTCCAGCAAAAAAAGTATAACAAAGTCGAAGGCGGTTATATTTAGAGCCCAGAGATTCTCCCAGGAAATATAAATCATTGACAATGCTTTTGTCGAGTGATTCTTGATCACTTAGTATACGGTTAATTGACTCATGATATTCGCGAAGTTGTAACTGATAAAAATTTCCAAAGAAAAATAAATTAGATTTTCCAGACATTAAAGTACTGAGGTCTGTTTTACCAGTTGTTTTGACGGGCCGTGTTGCGAGTGTGGCAATAATCATTGTCACGATTGCGGTGACTAAAAAGAAAATCGCCGGAATCATCAATTGGGGCTGGTTTTGGAAGTGCGTAGCAAAAAGGGGCATTCCTAGTGTAAGTACCAAGGCATTAATACTCAACATAATATTCGCTTTTTGGTCAGCGATGTTGGTAAGATCAATATGATTTCTTAAGGCAGTTTTGAAGATCATTCGGGCTGCTTTGTTTTCGCTGATTGAGCGTTGCTTTTCTAATTCGTCTTTACGCTGGCGTAGTTTTTTTAAGTTTTTACTTTTGCGCTTGCCATACATTTCCTGAGCCACTTCAGTGTAGAAGTCATGACTTTTCATAAAGTCAATATTAGTTTCTGCCCATTCCAATTCAATGACTTTTCGGCTTGCTACCTTTGCCCTTTCACGTAGTAGCGCGTCTACTCTGGAATCATATTTTTTCTTGCCAAGATGCGACATGTCGGCATCTACCAGTATTTTTTCTAACTTGGTCTTTGGTTGTTTGGTGACATCCGTTGCTTCAATTAAGCGGCGAACTTTTTCTATTTTTTCTTCCGGATAATTTTTTTCCTTTAAGTAGGATTCAGCGATTCGAATACTGACGGCTTCATGCCCATCATAGGTTTCTAAATACCCTGTGTCGTGAAACAGAGCGGCCAAAGTAAGGAGTTCAATATCATCCTTGGAACACTTGACTTCTTTCGCAATTTTGCTTGCTTCTTTGACGACCATATTGGTATGTGACCAGTCATGGAAATGGATGTACTCAGGAAGTTTATTGTCTAAAAGGTTTTTGACATAATTGGTGCATTGGTCTATATCTAGTTTGTTTTTTTCTAATACTTTAGTTGACATAATATATAATTTGAGTTGAAAAAATATGGAATCGTTTTAGAAGTCGAATCCAAAACGTATTGAAAGCCGACTACCATCAGAGGAGAAAAATACTCCGGTAGAAAGGACAAAATAATCATAAGGACTAATCCATAGCTGACCTCCGTAACTGGTGTGCCATCGTTCAGAATCCTCTTCGTCAATCCAGACTCTTCCATAGTCGAAGCCTGCGGTAATTCCGAAAGTAGTGGGTAGTTTGGCAATAGGAAGCATGAATAAACTAGCTCGAATATCTGTTACATGATAAAAAGAAGTACGTCCGGTGAAGCGTTGATTATTAAAGCCGCGGAGTGATCGATTACCGCCAATCCTTGCAGCGTAATAAAAATTAAAATCACCAATAAGGTGTTCGAATCCTACCTGGCTGGCTAGGATTACCCCGGAGTTTCTGCCTACTGGTTGATAAAAGCCAAAGGTGCTAGCCACTTTGTAAAATTGATCACTTTCGGCACTTATATTTTTATTCCAGGATAAATTAGATTCGAAGTAAGTTCCTCGTCGCGGGAAAGTTGGCTTATCTACTGTTCTATAATTTAGTCCTAAACGTGCTCCTGCGAAAGTTTGATTTTCAAAGACTTTGGGGTTTACCTCTGATAGGTTGTTTGAAATAAAATCTTCACTTTGTTTTCTAATTTTGATTCGATCGATACTTGGCCCAAACTCGATGAATGCTTGCTTACTGTCAGAGATATATTTTCTAAGTCCAGGTGAAAAATATACTTGTTCCTGACTAACCCTATAAAAATTAAGATCGTCAAATTCCCGGATTGTCTCATTGCCTAAGCCAAAGAAGTTAAATACAAATTTTGGCCGCCGGATAATCGCATCAATTGTGAGAGATAAATCACCAACTGCATCAGAGTATAAGCCGTCGTATCTAAATTCTAACCCTTGGTTACCAAAAGCATAGGATAGAAATAAGTTATGATTTTGAGTTTTTTGATAAGAGTAGGTTTTGCCAATGAACATAGTGTTTAGCAAGAATCCTTCGTCGTTATTAAAGCCAAAGGACGGCAAGATGAACCCATAATCCGTCTGATGCCCTTTGTATCTGTAGTGATTGAATTTATACTTGTTGCTTAATCGATTGGCTGTTTCTTTTGATTGTTCAATATTTGATCGCTCACTTCGGATATCATAAATTAAATTCTTCTTAGCTAAGCCCCGGACATGGCTATAATCTTCAAATGTGTCTTCTCCGTTGCCACCGACTAAACGGATTTTTGGGCCTTTGTTTACCGAACCATTTATGACAAAAGAGTCATTGCCATCCAGACCAAATAGAATGATTTCTTTAGTTGGTCCGTTGTTGATGCTTCGATCATAAATTAGGACTTTCTCGCCTTTTTCAAGCTCGTAGACTCGTACATGTGTATGCTCATCATTCACGCGCTCAATTTCAAACAAATTATCTTCGTGAGTAGCAGGTATTTCAATGACTCGATTTAGATAGTTGTAATAGACCCGTGCAGTTTGTAATAAGTTATCTCTTCTGTTTCGCAACTTATTAGCGACTTGTTGATCAATACCTTTGTGTTTGATTTCTATTGGAAATCGATCTACTGCCTGAGCGATAATCTCATCGGTAATATTTTCCTGAATTCGTTTTACCTCCGTTTCCCAAGCTGGCCAATTTAGCTGATTTAAATATAAACGGTCAAAATTTCGAGCCTGTCGATTGAGCCATTTAATGTCTTTTTCTTTAATCGTTTCTTCAAAACGCTGAAGGGACTGGAAAAAGGGCAGCGTGGTACGGATATAATTAGGTATAAGTCCCCCATAGATCGAGTAAGTCTGATCCCGATCACGTGGGATGACTTGATATAAAATGCTACCATCTTCGCTTTCGAATTCAGCCCAACGCCATTGGTCATCATGCCTATCCCAGTCACCAATCAACATGTCAAAAAGTCGAGAACGGAGAGCAAGAGGTTGGTCGACACTAGTCTTGTGGCTTTCAAATAATTCTTCTCGCATGTTGAAATGACCAATTATGTTTTCTGCGTTGCCATAACTATCCAGATTGCTCCAGTCTTCATCGGGGCGTTCTTCAAGAAGGTAAACCTGATTGCCCAGGTCATTATATTCTTTAAGTCCTGGTTGTTTCGGAACGTACACTAATTTTGGATTGCTATGATAAATACCAATGGCATCTTCCATTGGTGCTAGTGTAAAGGCACCAAAAGGATTTCCGGCTGTAAGTTGCTTCTCAGCAAAGGTGGTTATAAAGGTTTTGTTGAAAGGGTAGGGGACGAGTTTGCCCGGATTTTTTCTGATTGACCTAATCTGATAAAGTTGCCCTTTGGGGTCTTTTAATCGGACAGAATTGGTCTGGTTACTGCCACCTCTTCGAAAGGGCTCGAGGCCGCCCATTGCAGTGTCAAGGTTGAGTACCTGCATTTTTACAGGAGTATAAAAAAGTTCAGTATTGAGGTCGCCCCAAACTGTAGGATTAAATTTTTTGATTCTTTGATCCGTAATAATCGTTGCGGTAATGGAATCGTCTATTTGATTAAATACCGGAAATTCCTCCGGGGTCATTTCTTCAATCGTAGGTAAAGCGTTTTTGAGCATTCGCCGATAAATGATCTCTGGATTTGCTTGCGCATCGGGCCGGATGAATTCGAGCTCGACGGCGCCATCATCAAAAATATTTAAGCGGGCAAGGCCAAGGTCTCCGTAAGTGAATTGAGCGCTATCGCACATTGATGTTGGAGCATGGTCTACCAGTGCTCCACTTACTATATAGTGTTGTACTTTATCACGAAGATACTGTAAGTTAAAATCATGTGCACTTACAACAATTAGCCCCGGATAGTCACGATTGAAGTCTTCAATAGTTTTGGCGAACTCTTTGTATTTTGGATGTAGCAAATCTTGTCGGCCTGGTGTCTTCTTTTTTAGGAAAGTAATGGCCGAACCAATGATTGGTAAAGGAACAGGAATATGCCCGTCAATATCAGAAAAAGGAAAAACATGATCCTTGAAGCTGGAATAGCCTCCACGACGGCCCGTACTGAAAACCGGATGGTGCATTGCCAGGATGATGTTATGCGTATGGTAATAGGATTTGATTTCATTTTGGAGCTCAAGTAGTAAGTCACTTCGATTTCTGATATCGCAGGATTCATTGTGTGTGTCATTTTCATTCCAGTTTTCTATATACCAACGAGAGTCAAACGCAATGAGCACTAGGTTGTTGGAGAGTTCTTCTACTTCAGGTCCTGGACAGCCATCATCTGGAATGAAAGTATCTTCTTTATCGTCTACGTGATCTTGCCACCATTTTTCAATTTGATCTACACCTTCCTGGTTATTATTCATCCATTCAAGGTCGCCGGGTATGTAATAAGTTTGCCCTTTGAATTGATTTGCCATTTGGACTAAACGAAGATTAGCCGCTGTGTTTAGCTTATCAGGAGATTCATTATCTGAAATAGATCTTACATTGTCACCGAGTAGTAATAGGGTCGCATTAGTGCCTGCTTCATCAGATAGTTTTTGCATTAACTGCATCATTTTAGGCGTTAAGCCTTCAGAGTGCCCCGTATCTCCGGTCAAGATAATCTGATGAACGATTTCTTTATCAGAAGCGGCTTCGAATTGCCTAGAGCCCTTAGCGAGTTGTAGACCTGATTTGGCGCAGCCGCTAATGATCAGCAATGTTGCGGTAAGTAAACTTAAAGTTTGTTTAAAGCTTGACGTCATTTTAGTTATATAATTAGGTCCTCATATTGCAAGGAGGAAGAGATGTCTGATGCTCTTATGCTAAGCATATGAGCAGTGCTAGAACGGGTATAGTTGTAAATGGTTCGATACTTAATTATAGTGTATCGGAAGGTCGGATGAAAATGACTATTCCAGTTGGGGTAATACTGGACTAGCCATAGGTATTATTAAGTAGCTTAAGAATTTAAATCTAACTCAATACGGATAGGAGTATCCGCAAGGTCATGCTTATCTTTTACGCGGATCAAGGTATTGACAAAATAGATGTCCTGTTTTTGGCATCTTAATTCTATAGTATGATTTTTGAATTCGATTGTACTTACAAATCCATCTTCTGTGAATACTGTGAGGTGATCAATGATAGGGCCATCTGTATCCTTCAGCGCTTCAAGCATAAGTTTATGCTGTTCGATCAGCGAATAAGAAAGGATATTATACTCGCCATAAATAGCCAGGGAAATTTCCTGATCCTCATTGCGCAATAAAATACCATCTGCATTAGTAGGTTTTATTTTTTCGGTGAATAGACCAGATGGATATTCTACGCAAAAATCGAATCGAGCATTGCAGTAAGTGTTAGTCTCCGTTGTGGGGTTAATCGTTGGGAGTAATAGACAGAAGAAAAAGATTATGGTATTCATAATTGTGATTTTAGAAATTAATATAAATGGAGTAGAAGGGAGGAAGAAGTAAGCACTACACCTTTGCGCTGATTTCAGGCTGTGGACTTACTTGATTTAGTAAATGGCGTAGTTTTCTTTTTCGCTTGACTATTTCCAACCAGCGGGAGATGTATTTTTTTTTGACTGGCTTTCTAGATTGTAGTTGTATCATGTTGCCAAAACGGATGAAGTAGTCCTTTGTTCGACTATGGAATATTATCAGTTATTTTTCAGAACTCCGTGAACATACTGGAGGCTTAAACTTTCTATCCATCAGGACAATTTTATTTATCCTTTTAACAAGAGCCCATGTTTAGAATAATATTAATTTTTGTTGTGCTGTCCACTTTGATTTCCTGTGGACCACCATCTCCGAATTTGACAGAAAGCGGAGTGAGTATTCTGGAAGTGAATCAGGTATATGCAGGAAAACTCGACCTGAATTATCGGGATACTATGTACGTACCTATTTATTCAGATATCTATACAAAGTCGACCAGCGAGAAACTTTTGTTGGCTGCGACTTTAAGCATCCGAAATACGAGTCTGCGCGATTCTATTTTTGTCAATGACATATTTTATTATAATACACAAGGAGACTTGATTCGAGATTATCTCAACAAACCGATATTTCTGGGGCCGATGGGGTCAATAGAATATGTAATCGAAAAAGATGACGTCGCAGGAGGTACCGGAGCTAACTTTATCATTAACTGGGGCGCTCGACGAGAGTTGTTGCCAATCTTTGAAAGCGTAATGATCACTACCTCAGGTCAGCATGGGATCAGTTTTACTTCACGAGGGATTTCTATTAGTGAAAGAGAGTAAGGTCATTGTTTGTTTTCAATAGCTGATGAAGTGTTCCTAAGCCAAACATCTTGTTGAGGGTAAGGTATCTCGATTTTATTCTCTCGAAATAACTTTAAAATCTGATATCTGATTTCACTTCGAATAAAAACTATGCGTAGGTATTCTTTACTGAAAAAGTGTAAAGAAAAGTCTAAGGAAGAATTTCCGAAATCTTTAAACTGAATCTGTGGCTTAGGGTGTGTCAAGACGTCTTTATGTTCTTTTGCGACTTGTAAAAGTAAATTGGTGACTAGCTCTACATCTGAATCATAGGCCACTCCTATATCTACCTGAAAACGTGTTGGCTCCGCATTGTGGCTCCAATTAATTGCTTTATCGACGACTAATTTAGAGTTGGGTATAACAATAGAAATTTTATCCCTTGTTTCCACCTTTGAGGTACGTATGCCGATCGCGGTAACACTTCCAACAACTCCGTCAATTTCAATGATGTCTCCAACCTCTACAGAACCTTCTACTAAGAGAATAATCCCCGAAATCAGATCATTAAAAGTTTGTTGCAACCCTAAGCCGATACCCACCATCAAAGCAGCAGCTCCCCCAATTAATAAAGTAAGAGAAATCCCCATGGCTTCGAGGGCCAGTAATAAAGCAATGGTGTAGATGATGTATTTAAGAATTTGTAAGAAGGCATAGCTTCTGCCAGGGTCAATATTTTTGGTTTTGAAGTATCTGGTGGCTATTCTTTTGATAGTCCAGACGATGATTCTTGCTACTAATAAAATAACAATAGCTGCAAGGATGTGATAAACGTTGAGTTTAAAGGATTCAGTATCAATAAAGTTATACTCCAGGAATTCTTTTAATGTCATGGTGTGCTTGGATTAGTAGAAGTAGTTTTGGTGAAAATATTCGAAAAAATCAAAAAACAGAAAACCACCCTGGACACAAATATCGTAGATTATTTTGTTCCTGTGTTTCTATTGCACAGGAATTCTGTAGGACAGACTGTTTTATCAGGTCTTGGCCAGAGGTTTTTCTGGCAATACATAGTTAAGCCCCTCCATAAAACCAATACATCAATTATTATTTGTTAGCTGAATCTAAAGCTAGATTCTTTTCATTATTAAAAATTATAAACCCATGATTAAGCAATCAAAATTTTCAATTTTATCTATTTGTTTGATGGCCTATTGTGCCTTGTTTTTTACCCAATGCGAAAAAGATGATGATGCTATCAAGCTGAGCGGTAGAGTCGAAATCGAGATGACCGACGCTCCAATCGATAATGCAGAAGTACAGGGGGCATTTGTAACGATTACGGATGTAAAGTTAGATGGCGAATCGATTGGTCTGACTAGCAAAACGACTATTGACATTCTTGCATACCAAAATGGAGATACCCGTTCTTTGGGGATTAGTGAGATTGAGGCAGGCTCTTATAGTACAATTACTCTGGTATTAGATTATGCTGAAGATGCCGACGGTAATGCTCCAGGCTGTTATGTGTTAGCAACGGACGGTGCCAAGTATGACTTAAATGCTGAAGGTAATGCAAATGAAGAAATTACCTTTTCTATGGATGAGGTACAGATTGAAGGAGAAACCAGCACAAAAATTGTGGTTGACTTTGATTTGCGTAAAGCTATTAAAAGTTCAAACAATGCTAATCAGAGATATAATTTTGTCAGCGCAACAGAAATGAATGCTGCATTGCGTGCTGTAGTCAGAGCAGAATCAGGAACGATAGATGGAAGCTGTGAAGATGCTAATGATTATGGCGATAAAATTGTCGTTTATGCTTACAAAAGAGGTACCTATAATGATAATGAAATGCAAGCTCAGGGCAGTAGCCAGCTTAGGTTTTCGAATGCGGTTACCAGTGCTAATGTTACTGCGAATGGTAACTTTTCTCTGAACTTTCTAGAAGCCGGAGCTTATGAGGTGTATTTCATTGCTTATGA